>NZ_JAKLTV010000044.1:0-22983 GCF_022698185.1 Synechococcus sp. PCC 6717
GCTCGGGTGATTCTAGAATCCACTGGCGGCTATGAGCGGTCAGTGGCGTTGGTGCTGTCCACGCTAGCCTATCCCGTGGTCGTGATTAATGCTCGGCAAGCGCGAAACGTTGCCAAAGCTGCCAATCAACTGGCTAAAACCGATCCGGTCGATGCCGCGATTTTAGCCTGGTTTGGCGAAGCGATGAAACCGCCGATTCGCTCATTGGCCAGCGAAGCGGACGCAGAACTTCAGGACTTGGTCACCCGCAGGCGGCAACTGGTAGACCTCCTGACTGCTGAACAAAACCGCTTGTCAGGCTTACGCGGAACAGCCCAAGCAGATATAGCAGCTCACATTGCATGGCTCAAAGACCGCATTCAGCAACTAGACGAGCAGATCGACACCCAAATCCATCCATGTCAGCCCTGGCAGGCAAAACAGACGCGGCTGATGACGGTTCCAGGGGTGGGCAAGGTCGTCGCCGCGACCTTGTTAGCCCTGTTGCCAGACCTGGGACAGTTGTCCACTCGAAAAATCAGTACGCTGGTGGGCGTTGCCCCATTCAACCGAGATAGTGGGCAGAAGCAAGGCAAACGCGCTATCTTTGGTGGTCGTGCTGCTGTGCGTCAACTGTTGTACATGGCAGCTTGGGTGGCGGTGCGCCATAATCCAGTGATTCGCGTCTTCTATCACCGCTTATTAGCGAAGGGCAAGGCTACCAAAGTAGCGTTAGTGGCTTGTATGCATAAGCTATTAACAATTCTCAATGCCATGCTCAACCATGGTACGGACTGGCAGCCGTCCAACTCAGATGGGAGTCCATCGGCTGTTCCAGCATCATCATTTGCTTGACTTTTAAGATAATCGCTTCTCCCTAGGGAGAAGGGAGCTAAGAGTCGTGTTCCCTCTCCTTTGGCAGAGGACTAGGGTGAGGGCGGCAAAAGACTCAAACCCGAAAATCATACGTCTATTCAGCAACGCCCAAGAATGGTATTAGAGCCTATTTATCTATTCATCTAATTGACGTTAATTTAATCTGCTGTGGGCGCCTCATCTAGCGCATCGATCACAACCCCATTAAAAAAGCGAGCCAGTTTTTGTGCTGATTCGTGTAACAGTTCACTCGCAGTTGGGTTAGGGGTGGCAGGGGGGCTAACGGTAGGCTGAAGTGCTGAGGGATGGCTGCTCTCTAAACGGGGAGATTGAGGTGGGGGTACCTCCGATACGGCAGTGGTGGTTGGCGGAGCAGCAACTTCCAGAATCACCTTCACTGGTTGATGGAGGACTTGCCTAAAAGCCGCTTCAATTTTGGCGTGATTCGTTTGAGTCATATTGAGCAGCGGCTGGCTGACAATGCCAATCCGCACCTCTTTTTCTGTAACGCGGCGGAGATGGCCGTGCTGTGAGAGGAGGGCACGGGTACTCACTGGGATCTGTTGCAGTGCGGTTTCCCACAGGTGATCATCCTTAGCCATCGGCGCTTGAGCGGGTTCTGGCGGGGATGGTTCTGGCACCGTTGGGACATCTGCCCGAGACACAGGCGTTGAGGGGGCGGATGGGGCAGGCAAGGGTGGCATTGTAGGGGCGATCGCCATCGCTGGCGCATCCGGCAGGGGAGCTAAGGAGAGCAGTCCTAAAATACTCACTTCCAGCCAGAGGCGGGGTTGATTGCTCTGTTTCACTTGCCCTTCGCAGGTGCGCAAATGCTGCTGTGCCTGCAAAATGTTGGCGGTGCTCCACTGCTGGGCAATTACAGTCAAGGCTTGCCATGTCTCTTCGGTCAATGCCACTAGATCATGGCGTTCCGGCACGGTTTTCGCTAACAATAAATCACGATACATTGCTGCTAAGTTCTGCAAAACCGTGAGTGGGTCTCGTCCACGCTCTAGCAGTTGGCGAGTGTGCTCCACAACGGCAACCGCATCTTGGCGGGCAATGACCTGCAAGAGTGCCAACAAATCCTGCTCAGGCACAGTTCCAGCAAGTTGCCACACGTGCTGTACCGTAATTTGCTCTGGGTACAAGCTCAGTTGATCCAGCATACTTTCCGCATCCCGCAGCCCCCCTTGGGATAACTGCGCAACAAGGGTGACCGCTTGCGGCGTAATATCAATATGTTCTTGGGCAGCGATGTAGTTGAGGTGTTGCACCATCTCAGCAAGGGGAATGCGCCGAAAGTCGAAGCGTTGACAGCGGGAAATAATGGTGGGCAGAACCCGCTGTGGGTCGGTGGTGGCTAAGACAAAGACCACGTGGGGCGGCGGTTCCTCAAGGGTTTTCAGTAGGGCATTAAACGCCGAACTGCTGAGCATATGGCACTCGTCAATGACATACACTTTGTAGCGGCACTGAACGGGGGCAAATTGGGCTTTTTCAATGAGTTCGCGGATATTGTCCACACCCGTATGGCTGGCAGCGTCGATTTCAATGACATCAAGGCTGTTGCTGCTGGCTACTTGGCGGCACACGTCACACTCACCGCAGGGAGTGGGGGTTGGTTTAGGATGGCGCAGGCAGTTAAGGGATTTCGCCAGAATACGGGCACTGGAAGTTTTACCCGTCCCCCGTGGCCCGCAAAACAGGTAGGCCGGGGCAATTCGTTCTTGGGTCAGGGCTTGGCTGAGGGTAGTGGCGATCGCCCCTTGCCCCACGAGATCAGCAAACCGTTGGGGACGATACTTGTGGTGTAGCGGCTCGTAACTCACACAGGCAACTATTTCAGCGTTAGATTGTCTTAAGAGTAAACCACGGTTGACATGGCCTCAGTACCATTGTCGGCGTTTTAGATGTTGCTTGCTGGAGTGAATGTGGGATGCGCTATTGGATATCATCAGTTTTGCTGAGTAGTGTGCTTGTCACCATGGGGGCGATCGCCCCGGGGTTGGCAGCGGAGACCCTAAACCTCGTTTTTGGTGCCCAAAGTCAACAGGGAATTCAAATTCCGGTGGCCGATCTACGTGCCTACGCTGAAACAGGGACAGCCAGCGGCAACCTCAAGCTCATGCTGTCGATGGCTACACCTGAACAGCAGGCAGAGTTTCGGCAGCTCTTAAGCTTACCGTTTCCGGTTACTGCCGAGCAACTCCAAACCCTTGCTAGCAACAATAAGGGCGAAGACCTCCTAAAAGCTGTAGCAGCAGCAACCCTGCAACCGGACAGTGAAGGCATTGCCGCCTTGAAAACAGCGATGATGAAAGGTCTTGAGGCAGAAGGCGGCCTAACGTTGCTAGCGTTTTTAGACGCCTATCCTGAGTCAACCATGACAATTGATATTATGCAGATGCAGGCCATTTTAGAGGCGAACAAACCCCTGATGGAGCAGTACTTGTCCCGTCAGCAACAACCAGCAAACTAGGGCTTCTTAGGCAACTGCCCCCGCTCGATGAGCATTTCCCATGCCCGTAGCACTGCGACTAGGTCAGATGCGAGGCGGTATTCGTTAGCTTCGGCAATCCGGACGGTTGCTGTTGGGGTGGAAATGATATTGCTGGCCACGGGCACCGTTGTACTGGGGGCAACAAAATCAATCCCGTCAAACCGTTGAAATCGGCGTTCCTCTAACAACGTTGTGAACTCAGTCACTAGCGCTGGCGAGATGGTGCGCAGGGTGCGGCTTAGGGTGTCTCCCCGTTGGGTAGGGGTTTCTTGAACAATGCGGCCATCCCTAAACAGGAGGGTGGTTTGGGGGGGACGATCTAAGGTGGTTTGGCGAATCACGCGAAAGATCGCTGACTCAGGTAAGGCTGGTGGTTGGTCGTCTGGGGCAAGCCGCTGGGGGCGCTGAATGAGGGTACCTATCATCTGGCTTCCTGCCGCATCCCACAGCAGCAGAGATCCACTTTGATTAGTGCGGTACACCCATTGCTGGGGATAGGGCGCATTGGGGTTGGTGAGGGTAATTTCCCACCCTGGGGTGAGGCGTTCGGGGCAGTTGGGGCGCAGACCCCCCAGCCCTAAACAGCCATCGGACCAGACTCGGGGCTGCACTTTCGCTACAGTAATTTGAGTGGGTTCTTCCCCAAACTGAGTAGCGGCGGCGGCGATCGCCCGCTGGACGAGTTCTGCTGGCGGCACGGAGGGTTGCGCCTGTAGGGGGCTCACCCCTGCCAGCAGTGCATAAGCCCCTAACCAATAGCCCATGGCTCGTCTCCTGCCCATGTGGCCTCCTCACGATTGATCGAACAGATTGGTTGAGCAACTACACACCAGATGGCGATCGCCGTAGGCATTATCAATCCGCGCAACCGCAGGCCAAAATTTATACTCGCGGAGCCACGGGGCTGGGTAGGCGGCCACCTGTCGCGAGTAGGGATACGGCCACTCATCGCTACAGACCATCAAGGCAGGGTGAGGAGCCTGTTTGAGGGGGTTATGTTGGCGATCGCTTAAACCCGCTTCAATTTCAGCAATTTCGGCACGGATGGCAATCATCGCCTCACAGAAGCGGTCTAGCTCTGCTTTGGTTTCACTTTCTGTTGGTTCAATCATCAAGGTTCCGGGCACTGGCCACGAAACCGTCGGCGCATGGAAGCCGTAGTCCATTAAGCGCTTGGCAATATCTTCGACCTCAATACCGGCTGATTTTTTTAGAGGCCGCACATCCAGAATGCACTCGTGCGCCACTAGCCCCTGCGCCCCTTTGTACAACACCGGATAGTACGGCTCGAGCCGCTTGGCAATATAGTTGGCATTAAGAATGGCGATCGCCGTGGCGCGGGTCAGCCCCACCCCCCCCATCAGGGTAATGTACATCCACGAGATAGGCAGAATGCTGGCACTGCCCCACGGTGCTGCGGTGACCGGTCCTATTTCCGTCTCATGCGGATAGAGTTGAGTCGTGGGTAAAAAGGGCGCAAGGTGAGCGGCAACCCCGATCGGCCCCACACCGGGACCGCCGCCACCATGGGGAATGCAAAAGGTTTTATGGAGATTCAGATGGCAAACATCGGCACCAAAATCTGCCGGTCGGCACAACCCCACTTGGGCATTCATATTGGCGCCATCCATATACACTTGACCCCCATGGCAATGGATGATCTCGCAAATGTGGCGAATCTCGGGTTCAAAGACCCCGTGGGTTGAGGGATAGGTAATCATCAGTGCCGCTAGCCGCTCTTGGTATTGCGCCGCTTTGAGAGCTAAGTCCGCCACATCAATATTGCCCTGGGCATCACAATTGACCGCCACCACCTGCATCCCCGCCATCACCGCACTGGCAGGATTGGTGCCATGGGCAGAGGTGGGAATCAGACACACATCCCGTTGGCACTCACCTCGGCTATGGTGGTACTGGCGAATCACCAGCAACCCCGCGTACTCCCCTTGAGATCCGGCATTCGGTTGCAGCGAAATAGCCGCAAAGCCAGTAATCTCCGCCAGCATGTCCGAGAGATCCGCAAACAGCCGCTGATACCCTTGGGCTTGCTCGGCAGGGGCAAAGGGGTGAAGCTGATTAAACTCTGGCCAGCTAATGGGTACCATTTCCACTGTGGCGTTCAGCTTCATGGTGCAGGAGCCAAGGGGAATCATGGAGGTTGTCAGGGAGAGATCCTTGGCTTGGAGGCGGTGGAGGTAGCGCAGCAGCCCATGCTCACTGTGGTACTGATGAAAAACAGGGTGCTGAAGATAGGGGGTTTGGCGCTCTAGATCCTTGGGCAAGGCCGATGGGGTAGGTGTGGTGGGCATAACGGCTGCAAAGAGCGCTAAGAGATCCGCCACATCGGTTGCGGTGGTTGTCTCATCTAGGGTAATGCCCACACTGTCATCCGCAAAATAGCGCAGGTTAATCTTTGCGGCTTTGGCGTGCTGTTGCAACTCGGCTACAGAACGGCTGCCTAGATCAATGCGCAGCGTATCAAAAAAGGCAGGGTGCCGCAGTCGATACCCTGCATCTTCCAGCCCTTGGGCTAAGTGCCGGGTCAACTGATGAATTCCCTCGGCAATCTGGCGTAAGCCCCTTGGCCCATGATAGACGGCATACATACTGGCAACAATTGCCAACAGCACCTGCGCCGTACAGATGTTACTGGTGGCTTTTTCGCGGCGAATGTGTTGCTCGCGGGTTTGCAATGCCAACCGCAGGGCGCGTTGCCCCAAGGCGTCATGGGAGACCCCTACCAACCGGCCAGGTAACTGCCGCTTGAAGGCATCGCGGGTGGCAAAAAAGGCGGCGTGGGGTCCCCCGTAGCCCAAGGGAACCCCTAGGCGTTGAGAGCTACCTACGGCAATGTCAGCTCCCAGTTCCCCCGGTGGGGTTAACAGGGTCAGTGCCATCAGATCGGTGGCCATCGTCACCAGTAGGCCGTGGGCATGAGCCGCCGCAATCAGGGCACGGGGATCCCGAATCGCGCCATCGGTGGCTGGATACTGGAGCAGCAGGCCAAACGCTCCTTGCCAAGGCAGATCGCTCGCCGCGGGATCAATGGGCACAATCTCGATATTGAGGGGCTGAGCGCGGGTTTCTAAGACGGCAAGGGTTTGGGGGTGACAGTCTTGCGCCACTAAGAAGCGGCGTGCCGCCTGCTGGCGGCAGACGTTAAAACTGAGGGTCATAGCCTCAGCCGCCGCAGTCGCTTCGTCTAAAAGGGAGGCGTTGGCAATCTCTAGGCCGGTTAGATCCGTAACAAGGGTTTGATAGTTGAGGAGGGCTTCTAGGCGACCTTGGGCAATTTCTGCTTGGTACGGGGTGTACTGGGTGTACCAGCCGGGGTTTTCAAGAATATTGCGCTGAATGACGGGCGGTGTGATGCAGTTGGTATAGCCCATGCCGATGTAGCTGCGCCAAACTTGGTTAGCTTGGGCGATCGCCCGTAGTTTGGCCAGTGCCGCCGATTCACTCAACCCTTCCGGCAGGGCTAAGGGACGCGCCAAACGAATATCTGCCGGAATCACGGCATCGATGAGTTCCCCAAGGGTGGTGTACCCGAGCGTGCTGAGCATGGCGGGTAGATTCTCTGGCGTAATGCCAATATGCCGAGCCACAAACTCAGCAGAGGTATCTAAAGGCGTTTGCAGGTGGGGTGGCGAACTTACCATACAAGCATCACAGCGTCTGTCAATTGTTCATATATCTTAATGGCTGACGGCCAAAACAGGTTTGCGGGCGTGGATAATTTGCAAGCTTCGCCCTAAGCGGTAGTCCTGCTGTGCGAGTTCAAACCCTTGCGCGTGCAGTACCTCTGCTAAGTCGGTGTCCAAGAGCTGCCATGCGGTTTCCGTTTCAAAGAGCCAGAAAAATAGCGCCAGCCCTGGCCAAAACAGCGGGATGTAGGGTCGGTGAAAGTCAATCAGGGCAAACCAGCCACCGGGCTTCAGTACCCGCCACACCTCCGCCACAATGGCGGTGAGTTGTTGGGGTTGCATTTCGTGCAAGGCCATACTGGTGTGCACCAGATCAAAGGTCGCGGCGGCAAAGGGCATGGCCTCAGCAAAGGCTTCAACGTAGGTGGCTTGGGGCACTCGCTGTCGTGCCCGGGCGATCGCCTTCGGGGAGGCATCTAGGCCAGTGACCTGATCAAAGGCAGCGGTTAAGGACTCAGTGACAATGCCATGGGCGCAACACAAATCCAGCACCACCGCACTGCGGGGTAGCTCTAAGCCTTGCCATGCCAGACGATGGAGGCGATCGCGCCCCCCCACAGCAACAGCGGCAATGCTGCTAATGGTGTCGTAGAGCCACGGAAACTGGTAGCTCCAAGTGCGGAGGATAGTTGCCATAGATACTCAGTTTAAGAATCCTCGCAACCCCTAGAAATAGGTGGCTTCCTAGCCAATCGGGATGACAGGATTTGAACCTGCGACCCCTTCGTCCCGAACGAAGTGCGCTACCAAGCTGCGCTACATCCCGATAACTTACCTAAGATAACATTGCAGGCGACTCTTCTGAAAGCCATCGCGATCGCCCTATGACTCATCCTCTCTTGGATATCCTAGTGCAGCAACAGCACTCCTGCCCGTTTCATACCCCCGGTCATCAGCGGGGTCGCGGCATGGCAGCTCCTTTACGGGCACTGTGGGGCACTGCCCTAGCGCAGGATTTAAGCGAGATCCCGGGTCTCGACAATTTAGCTGCACCCACCGGTGCGCTTGCCGACCTTCAAGCTGCCATTGCCGCAGCAGCAGGGAGCGATCGCGCGTGGTGCTTAGTGAATGGTGCCACTACCGGGGTCTTAGCTGCCCTGTTGGCAACCCTAGAGCCTAAGGATGTGGTGCTGGTGGGTCGCAATGTTCACCACTCTGTGATTTCTGGGTTGATCCTAACGGGTGCTCAGCCCGTATATTTGGGGGTGGCCGTGGACTCGCTGTGGGGCATTCCCGAACCTGTGTCGTTGGCAACGGTCGTTAATGCGGTAGCCGCCTATCCCACCGCAAAAGCCGTCGTCCTTGTCAGCCCAACCTACGAGGGTCTGTGTTCTCCGTTAGCGGCCATTGCCCAACACGTTCATGAGCGGGGACTGACCCTCATTGTCGATGAAGCCCACGGCAGTCATTTTGCCTTTCATCCGCGCTTTCCCAGCACGGCCTTGGCCGCCGGTGCTGATCTGGTGATCCAGTCGTGGCATAAAACCTTGGGCACCCTCACCCAAACCGCGGTGCTCCACCTGCAAGGCACGCGAGTTGCACCAGAACGCGTCAGCCACGCCGTGACCCTTGTCCAAACCACTAGCCCCAGTTATTGGCTCTTGAGTGCCTTAGAGGCGGCAGCCTGGCAAATGGTTCACCAAGGCTACGAGATCTACGATCGCCTCCTGCAATGGGTTGCAGCGTTTGAGAGTCCCTTACCCCGCCTAGAGCGGCTAGATATCCCCCAAGACCCACTGCGTTTAACCCTTGGCACATGGCCGTTGGGTCTTACGGGGGCTGATCTAGAGGCGCAACTGCAACCCGACATCATTGCCGAACTCCCCAGTGGGCGATCGCTCACCTTTTGCGTAGGCTTGGGAACCACAGCGCAGATGTTAAGAACCTTGGCGGAGCGCTTGCGAGCCATCCACCAGACCCATCAGCCGGTACAGCCACTACCGCCTATAGCAGTGCCGCCGTTGCCTGCGGTCTCTTCACCAGCCCTTTCACCGCGTACCACGTACTTTAGCCAGCGCCAAGTGGTGCCCCTAGCAGCCGCCATTGATCACATTAGCGCTGAAACCATTGCCCCCTACCCGCCCGGCATTCCCACCATCATCGCCGGGGAAGTCATTACCGCTGCTGCCGTCGCTGAACTACAACAGGTACAGGCCATGGGGGGCACCATTATCGGCGCGACGGATCCGCAGTTGAATCAGATCACGATTGTGACCCCAGCAGACACCTAATCATCTCAGTCCTCAGTCTCAATAAAGTGACTGACTAGGTGCTCCTCTAAGAGTGGCTGCAAATGTTGAAAATCTTGAGGAGAGAGTAATTCTGGCTCTTTGCCTGGGACTAACCGTGCGACATACAGGGTTGGACTGAGGGGTGTGTAAACACTATACTCACGCACCCCAGAAAAGAAGCTGCTGCCAAGGGGCTGATATTCCTCGATAGTGACATCGTCTTCGGCGTCTACTTCAACGCTGAGAATGTCCTCTTCATCTAGATCGGGGAGATCCCCCGCCACGGTGAGGGTCAGGGCGGTACGTTTGAGGGTGAGATTTTGCTCCTCAAGGATGGCTCGGGCGGTATCAAAGACTTGGTCAATTTCCTCCTCATCGAGGGGGACGAGGGTTTCTTCGTCATCCGCTTCGGCAATGACAGCAAAAATTTCTACGGGATAGTCCACCGGCCGCAGCAGGGCATAGACTTCGTCCTGCACTGTCAAACGAAACTCAATGTAGCAATTTAGGAAACGCCCTTGCTCATCGTAGAGCCGGATTTGCTCTAGTTCGCGATCGAAGTCGTCCTCTTCCCAAGGCTGCTCATCACTGTTGTATCGGTTTTGATAGTTGGAACCCATGCGACTCCGGTCGAAACAACTACGATTAAAGACTCCCTATGGCAATGGAGCATACCATGCAGGTGGTCGCAGTGGGGTAATCTTTGTGGCAGCAGTCGCAGCCGCAAGGTCTCGATAGTTCGCTACTTGGCTCAGGTTTCAATGGACATGACTCGCTGGTGGTCAAGGGTTAGCAGCTCCCGCAGCTGATCAAGGCTGAGTTCTGTCAGCCATTGTTCACCAGTGCCAACGATCATCTCTGCTAACGTCTTTTTGCGCTCAATTTGTTCGTGGATTTTCTCTTCGAGGGTGCCGCTACAGATAAATTTATGGATTTGGACATTCCGCTGTTGGCCGATGCGAAAGGCGCGATCGCTGGCTTGGTTTTCAACGGCGGGGTTCCACCAGCGATCGTAGTGAAAGACATGATTGGCGCGGGTTAAATTTAGCCCGACCCCACCAGCTTTTAAGGATAGAATAAATACACTCGGCGCTTGCGGATCGTGCTGAAAGCGATCCACCATCACTTCCCGCTGGGCTTTGGGGGTTTGCCCCGAAAGAAAAAGAACTTCTTGCTGAAGCGCCTCTTCTAGATAGCGCTTGAGATGCTTGCCTAGTTCGGCAAACTGGGTGAAGACCAGTGAGCGATCGCCCACTTCTTGAAGTTCTTGCAGCATTTCGGTGAGGCGTTGCAACTTACCGGAGCGGTGCGCCCCATAATCCTGCTGTTTGAGGAACTGCGCTGGATGGTTACAGATTTGTTTTAGCTTAGTCAGGGTAGCTAAGATAGTGCCACGGCGTTGGATGCCGTCGCTCGTTGCAATATCGGCAAGGGACTGCTCCACAACGCTACTGTAAAGGGCAACCTGCTCAGGGGTGAGGCCGCAATATACCAACATCTCCTGCTTTTCGGGGAGGTCTTGGATGATGCTGCGATCGGTTTTCAGGCGGCGCAAAATAAAGGGTTGGACGTAGGTGCGCAGGGCATTGAGGGAGGTGGTGTCGCCATAGCGTTCGATGGGGCGGGCATAGCGATGCTGAAAGTAGGCACGACTGCCTAGGTATCCCGGATGCAGAAAATCCATGATCGACCAGAGTTCACTCAGGCGGTTTTCAAGGGGGGTGCCGGTCAGGGCAATGCGAAACTGGGCGGCGAGGGCGCGAGCGGCTTGGGATTGTTGGGTATTCACGTTCTTGATGTTTTGGGCTTCATCTAGAACTAAGTGCTGCCACGCCACCTGTTTGAGGGTGGTGAGATCTCGCTGCAGCAGGGCGTAACTGGTGAGAATGAGATCATGGGTCTTCACCTGCTGCACAAATGCCTTCCCTTTGGGGCGATCGCTACCGTGGTAAACGTAGGTGCGCAACGTTGGCGCAAATCGCTGTGCTTCCCGTAGCCAGTTCCCCAAGACCGATGTAGGGCAGATTAACAGCGTTGGCGCAAAGGGGCGATCGCTCGCCTTGAGGTGGAGCAAAAATGCCAGTAGTTGAATGGTTTTGCCCAGACCCATATCATCCGCCAAACAGGCACCCAATCGCCAGCGTTCCAAAAAACTCAGCCATGCCACCCCCCGCGCTTGGTAAGGGCGCAATGTTCCCACAAACTCTTTTGGGGTTGGTACTGGCTCAAGCGTTTGCTTGCCGGTGAGGGCATCCAGCAGGGCTTGCAGGGCATCGTTAGCAGTTAGCCCCAAAATGGGCAGCTTAGCGACGGTGACGGTATCGCCGGTGGCAATCCGCAGGGTATCGGCTAAGGAGAGGTGGCGGTGTTGGCTTTGGGACTGGAGAAAGTCCTGAGCCGCTTTGATCTCTTGGGGCCGCAGCAGCACCCACTCGCCATTGAGATACACTAAGGGGATGTCTTGACGCAGAAGTTGCTCAAAATCAGTCTCTGAGAGGCGGTGCTGTCCTAACTGCAACTGCCACTTAAACTGCATGAGGCTGTCTAAGCCAACTCCCGTTGACGGGGTTGAGGGTAAATCAGCGGCAATACGCAAGCCTAAGCGATGGTGAGTACTGTTGCGCCGCAAGCTTTCTGGCAGAATGACGGCAATTCCCTGTTGCTCAAGGCGATGCATGTGGTGCTGTAGCAGGGCGTACACCTCAACAGTTTGCAGGGTCAAGTGAACTGGCCGCGGCTCCAGTAAGCTGCGCTCGATGGGGGGATAGACGCGGGAGGCCAAGCCAAGCCCCCGCAGCAGGGTTTCTTGCGGGTGAGGGAGTACCTGATCCCGATAGATGAGGGAATCATGGTGGCACTGCCAAATCTCCGCTGCGGCTAGCATGGTCTCGGTTTCCCCTTCGCTCTGGAGGCCAAAGGTGAGTTGCCATGCTCCTTGGGGTTGGTCTGGGGGCAGCAGTTGCAAGGCCAGCCGCCACTGCGGCTCCAGACTTAACAGTTCACGATAAGGCTCTTGCCAGCGGTGGAGCCGTTCGATGAGGCTTGGTTCTAGGTCAGTGGGGGTGCCCGTTTTTAGACCAGTTAGCCAGCGGTAGTGGTCTTTGGCTAAGCCCACTTTAGGTAACTCAAGGGAAGCAAATACCTGTTGCAGGTAGCCCCTTAAGCTATGCTCCAAGAAATCTCTCAGCAGCTCACCAGCAGTGTCAGGAAGGCGTAGGGCAGTTCCCTCGGCTTGGTAGCAGCGGCAGAGATCCGGCATCTGCTGACAGAACTGACGGAAACGTTGGCGATCGCCATGGTGGGTCAAGAGTACGCGCCAGCCTGTTACCGTGGGCAGGTATTGGCCGCGCACAATTAAATCCAAGAGCCAGCGCCCCACATGGCTCCAGAAGCGTAAATCATCCCCAAGCATCAGCCCCGCTGGGGGAGACGTTGCCAATTGGTGAAGGTGGCTCAGCAGGTGGGCAGGGGCGATCGCCCAGCCATGAATCTGCCATAAGCAGAGGGGGTCTCCATTTGCCTCGCTGAGGGGGGGCGGCACTAGCACGTGCTCATAGACACGGGTTGGTAACCCAAACGTAACCGTGGTAGGGGTGGCATGACCTAGGGGAAGCTGAGCCAGAGGAGCATTGTAGGGGTACACTGGCACGCTATCCATCTGCAGCGGTGTGGTGACGCGCGCCAAGGGTTGCCACTCTTCAGCCCATAAAAAGAATTGTGGCGCGAGGGTTCCGAGCCACGTTCCGTGCAAAACAGCCATAGGGTCATTGTACTGTGGCATCACAGTCAAGTGCAGCAGCGGCAGCTCCCCCTTCAGTACCGGTCGTGTCCACCTAGCGGGTCGCAGGGCACGGTACAGATCGGGTCAGTTAGAAAGTACCAAGGCGTTGCAGAAATTCAAGGGGCAGGCCATCGCAGTCGCGCAGGAAGGCAATGTGATACAAGGAGGTGCCAATGATTTGCTGGGTGGGTTTGAGTAACAGTTGAAAGGGAAGATTGTGGGTTGTTAAGGTCGCCTCTAGGTGGCTGAGCCACGTATCTAGGGGTTCCTGATGATCACTCAGATCAAAGGAGAGATGATAGTAGCCAACATAGTGCTCGTCTGCAAAGGCATCAGGGGCGGTGTGCGGCTCTGGTACCTGTAAGAGTTCCACGCGAGTGCCCCAGCCCTTGAGCCAGCAGGCTAGAGTATAGCCGGTGGTAAAGCGAGTGTCCATCTCGAAGCCTAAACATTCGTAGAAGGCGATCGCCCGGTGAATATCAGCGGTGCGAATGGATACGTGGTGCAGGGTCATCGCGTTTTCCCTTGGTTAGCTCCTTTGCTGCTTGGGACGCAGTTGATCTGGGAAATCTGTGAACACAGGATCGCCAGTGGTGGCCATACCCAAGTATCTGGTGAGAATCACCTCTAGCAGCCTAACAAGGACTTAAACAGTTGCAGGCCATCTACGGTATGCCGACTGGGCGAATGGTTGAGGCTCGGATCCGCTGCCCGCTCTGGGTGAGGCATCATACCAACTACATTCCCCGCCCGATTGCAAATGCCAGCAATATTATTCAGCGATCCGTTGGGGTTACTGGCTGCGGTGACCTCACCATTGGCATTGGCGTAGCGAAAGAGGATTTGCTGATTGACTTCTAGTTCTGTCAGTGTATCGGGGTCGGCATAGTAGCACCCTTCCCCGTGGGCAATAGGCAACTGGATGACGTCCCTGTCGCCATAGCCTTGCAACCAAGGTCGGTGCTTAGCCTCAAGACGCAGATAAACGCGATCGCAAATGAAGTGTAAATTGCAGTTGCGTACCAGTGCCCCCGGTAGTAGCTTGGCCTCGGTTAGAATTTGAAAGCCATTGCAGATTCCCAGTACCCATTTACCCGCCGCTGCATGAGACTGCACTGCTGCCATGACGGGTGAAAAGCGGGCGATCGCCCCGCAGCGTAGATAATCGCCAAAACTAAACCCCCCCGGCAGCACAATTAAGTCGTAGTCTGCTATGTGGGTTTCTTCGTGCCAGAGTAACTGAGTGGGCCAACCCAACACGTCGCCAGTGACGTAGGCCACATCGCGATCGCAATTAGAGCCTGGAAACACAACAATACCAACCCGCAATTGATCTCTCACAGCAGTCCGTCCATCACATCAGTGATTGGCGTGAGCTTAGCAGGGGCATGGAGCAGTTCAATATCCCGCAGCCAAATCACCCCGCGCCCCATAAATTCCACACCAATTTTAATAAAACCCGGCGTCTGGGGGTCTGGTTTGAGATGAAACGGCACTTCACAAATATGCCAGTCGCGATCGCCTTCAAGGGACACAGTACGCGAAAAGGTCCAGCCAAAGGTTTGGGCACGACTGAGAAACAACTGCGCCCCCTCCGTCAACGCTGCCGTTTTAACCAACGCTCGACACAGCAACAATTGATCGCCTGCCTGCGCCGAAGGCACCTCTAACCAAAGATGGGCTTCAGGCATTTCAAAGAGGGGCACCGTCTGCGGCCAATGGGACTCAATCCGCCATGCTGCCCCCTCGGTTTTCAACCCAGCGCCACTAATGGGCTGGTCAATCCCTGGGCGAAAGAGCGCCACGCGCTGAAAGGGTGCCGCTGGCTCTGGCACTTGCAGCAATGGGGCAAGGGTGTCGGCAATGGACTGTAAGCCAGACTCAATCCCCGCCTTTATCCCCGCTTCAATACTGCTCAACAACTCATCCCACCAGCTAAACATGACACCCTCAGAGCGCAGACGGTGTAGCAACATCATCGAGGTCAATGTGAAAGGTTTCAATGACCGGATTTGCGAGCAGTTGATCGGCGATCGCCGCAAGTTGATGAGCGGCCGTGGTGCGATCCTCTGCCTCAAGAGTGAGTTCTACGAGCTTGCCGATGCGTACGGAGTGCACATTGGTGTAGCCCAAATGGTGAATGCCCGCTTGCACCGCCACTCCTGCTGGATCCAAGACCGAGGGTCGCAGGGTGACATAAACTCGTGCCTTGAACTCTGCCATGGGCAACACCTCAACCGGGGGTCTGATCAATTAACGACTTCACACCTTCAATCGTAGCCGGAATACTACCCGGATCCATAAATAGTACCTTGCTGCTATCACTGTGGCCAATGGTACGCCCCATATCAAGGTAGCCCTGCGCCAGTAAAAACTGCAAGGCATCCTTGGCCTTTGGATCCTCATTGAGGGCAGCGGCAATAATTTTCATTGCTTCAGCGGTGCCCTGCGCCCGCAAAATTTGATCTTGCCGCTCTGCTTGGGCACGCAAGACCACCACTTTTTGATCCGCTTCGGCAGCGAGGATGGCTGCTTTCTGCTCAGCCTCCGCGGCTAGCACCTGCGCCTCTGCTTTCCCGCGGGCAGAGTTAATCGCGGCTTCGCGCTCCCCCTCTGAGGTAAGAATGGCGGCTCGTTTCTTGCGCTCCGCGGACATTTGCAATTCCATGGATTCCTGTACTGCCTTCGAAGGCACAATGTCGCGCAACTCAACCCGATTGACCTTTACTCCCCACGGATCTGTAGCAATATCGAGATCCTTGAGCAGGGTTTCATTGACTTGGGAACGCGCTGTAAAGGTTTCGTCGAGTTCCAACTTGCCCATTTCAGCGCGGATTTGGGTCAGCACTAAGTTCACCATCGCCATCTTGAGGTTTTCCACCTTGTAGTAGGCGCGCTCCATATCAATAATCCGCCAATAGACAACGGCATCCACGGTAATGGAGACATTATCGCGAGTAATGCACTGCTGCGGTGGGATGTCCAGCACTCTCTCCCGAATCGTGCCCTCATATACCACCCGATCCAAAATGGGCAATACAAAATTCAACCCTGGCTCAAGGCGGCGACTATAGCTACCCAACCGCTCTACCAGCGCCATATTGCCCTGATTGATAATCCGTACAGAACTGGCGATGCCCGATCCGCCCACGACCAGTAAAAAGAGTAAACCGAACAATTCACCCATGATTACCGTTCCCAAAATAATTCACTTCTACTCTAGTCGCTGAGGGGCTGGGCGTTATTGCTAGTAGTTCATCTTTACATTCTGTTACGTTTAGAATTGCAGGGCATTTTGGGTGACTTGAGCGATCGCCTGATCCGTGGCCTTAGGCAAATGGTAATACTTGCCTCTTGCGTGCTGAGCCAATTCTTTGCCCATCCCTGTTGAAACAAATTTACTCTCGGTATCAATCACCAAGAGTTTTAGTCCAAGACTGTGGATTTTGGCGGCGATGTCCAGAACTTCTGCTTTGACATCCGGTTTGGTATCCGGCGGCAGCGTCTCGCCTAGGGAGCGGCTGAGGGGGATATTTCCCCGTCCATCGGTAATGGCGACAATCATCACTTGGCCAATTTCGCCACTTTGACGGGCATTCAGACCAACCCGTACCGCTTGGGTTAAGCCGTGGGCAAGGGGGGAGCCACCCCCACAGGGCAATGTTTCTAAGCGCCGTCGGGCAGCTTCAATGGAGCGGGTTGGGGGTAGCAAGACATCGGCCTGCTCGCCACGAAAGGGAATGAGCGCCACCATATCGCGGTTTTGGTACGCTTGGGTCAATAGCCGTAGTACAGCGCCTTTGGCAGAGTTCATCCGGTTGAGAGCCATGGAGCCGGAGGCATCAACCACAAAAATGATAAGTGCCCCTGCTTTGCGGGCTAAGCGCTTAATGCGCAGATCGCTATTCTCAACAATTACCCGCCGGTGGGGTTGGCGCGATCGCCGCGCTTTTTGGTAAGGTGCAGCCGTGCGCAAAGTCGCATCAACGGCAATGCGTCCCTCTCGGCCACGGGGCAAAATGGGTCGGATATAGCGCCCGCGATCTTGGGAATAAATTAAACTGCGGCTGCCAGATTTCCCTTGGCGTTGGGCAATTTGGGCAAAGTAGAGCACTGATTCATCGAGGATGGTGCCATCGGCTTCAAAGACAAACTCCTCCGGAATCGGTGGCATCTCTTGCGGCTCCTCCGGTGGTGCATCGGGGTCTTCCGGCTCGTCTTCTGGCTGTGCCTCTTGGTTCTCTGGCGGTGGCGGCGGCGGCTGTTGCGGTGGTGGCTCCAGTTGGGTAGCTCGCGGCACAATAACCAACTCAACAGCACGGCGCAGATCTTCGGCAGTAACTTCACTGCGGCCATTCAGAGCCGCATGGGCTTTGGCGACGCGCACCGCAAAGAGTTCGGCGCGATGCCCTTGTACCCCACCTCGCAGTGCTTCCGTAACAAGGTAAGCAATCTGCTGCCGTTGAATCGTTACCTCCTTCAGCCATTCCCGCGCCAAAATAATTTGAGTACGCAGATCCTCTAGCTCACCCGCGTACTGCTCTAGAAAGGCTTGGGGAGAGTCAGCAAACCGAGTGGCCTGATCGACGGCTTCAACACGCTCATCCAACCCCAGTACCGTATCTGCTGAAAGGGCGATCGCAAAGCGATCTAAGACATGGGGTGAAACGTCCCCTTCATCGGGATTGTAGGTGGCAATGAGCAGGGGGCGGCAGGGATGGTCAAGGCTAATACCTTCGCGCTCAATTTGGTTGCGTCCCGCACTCAGGACGGCCATCAGGACATTGGCCAATTGCTCATCAAGAAGATTAATTTCATCGACGTAGAGCACGCCACGATGGGCTGCTGCCAGTAATCCGGGCTGAAATACTGCTTCGCCCCGCTGCACCGATTGGCTCACATCCACTGCGCCCAGCAGCCGATCTTCGGTGACCCCGAGGGGAATTTGTAAAAAGGGGGCTGGGATGACTTTGGTGGGCAGTTCAACATCAGGATGAGCCTGTCGCCATGCCTGTAGCCGGCTATCCCACTCCTGCGGCCTTGCGGGATCGGGGTTGGCAATGATGGGGATGGGCAGATCGCCTTGATCAATAACCTCAATGGGGGGTAAAAGGGCATGGATTCCCCGCGCTAGGACTGATTTAGCGGTGCCACGCCGTCCAGCAATGATCACCCCCCCCAAGCCAGGATCCACTGCCGCCAACAGCAGGGCAAGCTTGATGGCTTCGTGGCCAACAACAGCGGTGATGGGAAACGGGGCGATCGCGATCGTCATGGGGTACTAAGCACTTAAAACAATCAACACTGAAAAACTGTAGCCAAGCGGCCTGCTCTCTATCGTCCCATAAAACCTAGTTGTGAGGAGCTGGAATGCTACCCCACCGATCCAACGGCCAAAAGCGCAGTGCCGCCCGCCCAATCACATAGCTGCGGGGCACGACTCCCCAACAGCGGCCATCAAAGCTATTGTTGCGGTTATCCCCTAGCACCAAGTAACTCTCTGCCGGAATCACCTGCGGCTGAGCAAGGTAGGGTTGCATTCCGGCACAGGTGTCAATGCTGGTAAAGGTACCGGGGGATAGGTAAGGCTCCGCAAGGGGCTGATTGTTGACATAGACGCGACCTTGGCGCAACTCGACGCGATCGCCCGGCAAGCCCACAATGCGCTTAATAAACGCATCCCGAAACCCAGCTTGCTGAAGCGTTGGCGTGGGGTTAAACACAATGATGTCACCGCGCTCGGGGGGATGGAAATAATAGCTGATTTTTTCAATAATCAGGCGATCGTTAATCAGCAACGTCTCTTCCATGGAGCCGGTGGGGATGTAGCGGGCTTCCGCCACAAAGGTGCGAATGCCAAAGGCCAGTACTGCTGCCAGCCCAAGGGTTTTCGCCACTTCTAGCCACCATGGTTCCGGTGTTTTGGTGGGGGTCACCGTCGTAGGTTCAGGGGCATTCGTGGGCGGCAATTGGCCATCGGACATGGTAAGGAATCTCGCAAACGAACATAATTGATCCTGCACTACACGATACTATAGCCGAGAGAATTGTTTCCCATGGGTACAGGGCAGGGGAGATCAACTTTGAGGATTATTTACTTTGGCACGCCGGAGTTTGCCATTGTTCCCCTGCAGCGCCTTCTGGCTGCACCAGATGTCGAGGTTGTGGGGGTGGTCACGCAACCGGACAAGCGGCGGGGGCGTGGCAGTCAACTCATTCCTTCGCCCGTCAAGGACGTTGCCCTAGCCCATGGCTTACCTGTGTGGCAGCCCCAGCGCATTAAACAGGATAGGGATCTGCACGCTCTGCTGCGATCGCTGGCGGTGGATGTCTTTGTTGTGGTGGCCTACGGCCAGATTCTCTCACCTGACGTGCTGGCCATTCCTAGCCAAGGGTGCATTAATATCCACGGCTCTTTGCTGCCGAAATATCGCGGCGCTGCTCCCATTCAGTGGGCGCTCTACAACGGCGAAACGGAAACAGGGGTGACGACCATGCTGATGGATGCTGGTATGGATACAGGCCCGATCCTGCTGCGTAGTGCGGTGGCGATCGCCCTCGACGATACCGCCCAAACCCTTGCCCTCAAACTCAGCCACCTAGGGGCAGAGCTATTACTCAAAACCCTACGGCAACTGCCACAGTTAACTCCTCAACCCCAAGATGAGCAGCAAGCCACCTATGCCCGGCTTCTGCAAAAAGATGATTTTGCCTTAGACTGGGGGCGATCGGCACTAGAGCTCCACAATCAAGTTCGTGCCTTTACCCCCCGCGCCTTTACCTACTGGCAGGGTATGCCCCTCAAAGTCATCCAAACATGGCCCTTAACGCCGGCAGTTCAAGCAGCACTCCCCTCGGAACTTCAGGCCTACGTATCCCCACCAAGCGCCGCCGCCGCCAACGGTACCGTCATTACCCTCATTAAAGGCTGGGGGCCGGTGGTGCAAACCGCAGCGGGAGGGCTGCTCCTGCGTCAAGTCCAACTAAGTGGCGGCAAACCTCAGTCTGGCTGGGACTTTGTCAATGGTGTGCGGCTGGTCACTGGGGCATCCTTGGGCTAAGATGCAGCCTGCTCCCCTGCCCGTAGGTGGAGTACCGTTGTCTTCACGGTGGCTGCCAAGGGAATGGCCAAGACAATGCCCAAAAAGCCAGCCACTCGTGCACCAATCAACAGGGCAATAAACTGCCACAGTGGGTTGAGGCCAATTAAATTCCCTACTAGTTTGGGGGAAAGGAGATTGTCCTTAACTTGCTGGAGCACCACGGCAATGACTAGGATGTTCAAGGCTAGCCAAGCATCCTGAAACAAAATGAGCAGGACAACCAGTCCAATGCCAAGGGTTGCCCCCACCACAGGAATGAGTTGAGCAACACCAATAATCAGGGCAAAAAGGAAGCCAAAGTTGACCTGCAAGACAATCATGAAGGGAATTAAGGCTAAAAACATAAATAGCCCTAAAAAGAGTTGAGCTGAAAAAAAAACGCGAATATTGACCTGTAGGGAGCGATCCACCACAGTTCGCCACTCTTGGGGCAGCAGGGTGATAAGGCCACGCCAAATTTGCCCGCCGTAAAACAACATATAGACCGCTAGAATCAACACCAGCAGCGTATCCACAAACTTACCTAGGGTGGTAATGGCAACCCCCGGCAAAATGGCAGCCAACCCCTTCATTTGCTCCACAAACTCTGCGGTGAGGTCATCGACCCCCACTGGGAAGTTGTAGCGCTGGAGAACGTTATCAAGGTGTCGCAGGTTTTGGTTGCCTGTATTGGCCAACTCTGGTAGTTGTGTCAGCAATTCCTCCGCCTGTTGCAGCGCAAGGGGCAGCAGCAGCAGCAGCAGGATACTTACCACAAGTAAGGTAATAGCTAGGACGATGGCAATGGCATTGGGGCGGCTTAACCCCCGCTGGCATAACCGCTTGACCACCTGATTGAGTAAAAAGGCCAAAATGGCGGCAATGACCAAAATGTTAATCAGGTATTCAAAGTACAGGTAAAACTGCTCGACTACCCAGAGGTTGAGCACAAGAAGGGGGCCAACAAAAAAATAGCTAAGGTAACGTTGCCAACTCCCAGGTGTGCCGTACCATCTCATATTTTTTGCGAGCGATCGCGTCCCCAATAGCCTAGCGCGAGCAAGCCGAGAATAGCGAGGGTTCCCCAGCCCAAGGGGCTAGGATAAAGATAAACGGCTTCTAGGTGGTTCAAATACCCAGGCACCAAGTGCCAACTTAGGCGATCGCCCTGACGAGTGACGTTAGGATTAACCAGCGTATCGGCACGCAAGGGAGACGTGGTCACAGGTCGTGCTCCCCACAAGGTTTTCAAGCTTACGGTAAAATCCAGCAGGGCTTGCGGGGCAACCAACACCTCTTGGGTGCTACTTTGCACACCCAAGGGACGTAAATCAATGTCGTAGCGAAGACGCTCGCGCACAAAGAGTAGCCAGTTTTGATCAAAAATCTCGGCGTGGGCTGAG
This sequence comes from Synechococcus sp. PCC 6717, assembly GCF_022698185.1. Taxonomy (NCBI): domain Bacteria; kingdom Bacillati; phylum Cyanobacteriota; class Cyanophyceae; order Synechococcales; family Synechococcaceae; genus Synechococcus; species Synechococcus sp. PCC 6717. The sequence continues at coordinate 21,560 of NZ_JAKLTV010000044.1, forward strand.
GAGCCAGCAAGATAGGGAATGCTGACGATCTGGCTAAGGGCAGTAGCTAACGCATGACTGGTCTCAAAGGGGATAGCCACCCGCACACTGGTCTCGTTCCGCTGTGTGACCTTGCCCCCAAGGTGCTGTACCTGCTGTACCAGTTCCCTGCTTGTTTTTGGGTCGGTTGTCGGCAGGTTGACATTGTAGGTCAGTTGACCGCCGGTTTGCCCGTGGTGCTCAATGGCTAAATCTGCCTGTACACAACCACTGAAACAAATGACGAGGGGAAGTAAAAGCCAAAGTAGCCACCGCTGCATCACCAATGCTTGTCCTTACGCTTTGTTCGGCTATGGGAAGTACACCCCAAGCGCATCAGCGCCTAGGGGAGCACGTTTAATCTATATGACCAGATTACCGAAAAACGCCGTAAAGCCCCTAGCTTTAGCTATGGGAATATAAGGCGCATATTGTTTTATCAAGCTGAGTCTGTGATAAAATGGAACCATGAGAGTCATAGAAGCCAAGCTAAAGGGCACACAGGAGCAATATCAGTCTCTGGACGAAGCCATCCGTACCGCACAGTTTGTGCGCAACAAGTGTGTACGGTACTGGATGGACAACAAGGGCGTGGGTAGGAATGACCTCTATGCCCACTGCAAAACCTTGGCTCAAGAGTTTGATTTTGCTAAAAAGTTAAACTCAGCAGCCAGACAAGCAAGTGCAGAACGGGCTTGGGCTTCTATCTCTCGGTTCTATACCAACTGCAAAAACAAGGAGGCAAAGAAGGGATACCCCAAATTCAAGAAGCATTGCCGCTCTGTAGAGTACAAGCTATCGGGTTGGAAGCTATCAGCGGATGGACTGTCCATCACCTTCACTGATGGCTTCAATGCAGGTACATTTGCTTTGTACTGCAATGGAGAGGCAAGACAGCATATCCTCAACTCTAAAATCAACCGAGTGCGAGTGGTACGCAGAGCAGATGGGTACTATGCTCAATTCTGCTTGGATGTAGAGCGCAAAGAGCAAGGACAATACACAGGCAATGTCATCGGGATTGACTTGGGGTTAAAACACTTCTACACCGACCAGAACGGAAACACGGTCGATTGTCCTAAGTTTTTAAGACGTAGTGAACGGAGGTTAAAGCAACACCAACGCAGGTTAAGTAGGACGTTCAATAAAGGAGCCAAGCCTCAGTCCAAGAATTATCACAAGCAAAGGAAAAAACTAGGCAAAGTACATCTGAAAGTTCAACGCCAACGTAAAGACTGGGCAATCAAGCTTGCTCGGTGCGTAGTGGCATCTAACGATGTCGTGGTGTATGAGGACTTGCAGGTGAAGAACCTAGTCAAGAATCATCATCTTGCCAAATCCATCCATGATGCTAGTTGGTCTCAGTTCACCCAATGGCTGGACTACTACGGTAAGGTGTGGGATAA
>NZ_JAKLTV010000045.1:0-13813 GCF_022698185.1 Synechococcus sp. PCC 6717
CTTCCCGCCGATTTAGCTAAGTCGTTAAGATAGTTTATGGATGCATCAGTGACGTAAAAATGCCGCAAACACTGCACTACCAAAACACACCGCAATCAAGTCAAGGGGTGCCCCAGCCTCACTTCTTGAAGGTATGGGTTGCCTATCTCCTGTGGTGCTTGAGTTTATTTGGTCTCTGTGGCATCCAGCGGTTTTACGTCGGCCAGCCAATTATGGGTGTTTTGTACTTAATCACCTTTGGCTTTTGTGGCGTTGGGCAGTTCTTAGACTTAGTTTTAATTCCGGGTATGGTTGCTCACCGCAATACGTACTTGCGGGGACGCTATCTCCGGTCGCAGGAGTGGCTCACCGAAGACACCCCTAGCCCAATGCTCCGTCTTCTCCAAGCCGCTAAAGATCATGGTGGAGTGCTCTCTGCTGCCCAAGCAGCCCTATATACCCAACTTGATGCCCAAACGATTGAAGAGCTATTATTCGAAGCACAGCGAGTAGGCTACGCAACCGTGTTTAACGATCCAGAAACTGGAGCTGTGCGCTATCGCTTTGATATTTAGCTCCCCGTTGGTACAGGCACTCCCCCAAACGTCGCAAGGATACGTCGTGCTAGCTGCTTGGTGCTCTGATGAGTCGTCCTATAGTGATTCGAGAGGACACTGCTGCGGAGGTTACCGCGATCGCCGAGGTGATCAAACCCATTGCGATGCAAGCCCCGTCCTTCAGGACGGCTTTTCTTGATTCCTGATGTACTCAATCAAACCCTTGATAGAGGCACCGCGCCGGAAATCCATGGCAACCCCCAGTCGATGCGTACCCTCCTAGGCACCACTGGGGCGTGATAATGGAAACAATCAGCACCCTAAAGCGTGAGTTTTAGGAATCCCCTGCCTTGGGGGAGAAGAGCGGTTTTTATCGAGAGCGTCTGGTAATGTCTTGCTTCTTTGATTTTGAGGCCGAGTTTACTGCCTCCTTGCGATGTATTCCCATGATTGTTCGCTACAAGCTCGATCTCTGTGGCGTGAAGCTCAAGCTAATTCACTGGCATCAGCTATCCCACGAACAGCGGCAATGGCTGGTTAGCACGCCCTGCGATCGCCCTGCAGAAAAGGAACACTATCGAGAGCAACTGCGGGAGTGGGTTACCCAAAGCCATGGTGCTCCCCCCAATGATCTGGAGGTGCCTGACACCTTTGTGTGGCAGGTCACTAGTGAAATTCCCGATACCGTACAGCAGCAGTTGACAACCGTCAGTCACCACACCCTCACAACAGAAAAATGGGCGGCGCTGACTGATTTACAACGCTTTGCCCTCGTGAAACTGAGCCAACCTGGCCATGAAAATCGTAATTTTTGGCCTGCTCTACAAGAGTTTGGGTTAGCTTAGGCATGAGGGTAAAAAGATCCGATTGTGAGGATTCCCTTACTTGCGTATCATGGATAGTACCATTTGCTTTTTTGACACTTTGGAGGCATCTCAACGTGGCTGGAACGACAGGAGAACGACCATTTTCCGACATTATTACAAGCGTCCGCTATTGGGTGATTCATAGCATCACTATTCCGGCATTGTTTATTGCTGGCTGGCTGTTTGTCAGCACCGGTTTGGCCTACGATGTGTTTGGAACGCCGCGCCCCGATAGCTACTTTGCCCAAGAGCAGCGGACGATTCCCCTCGTTACTGACCGCTTTGAAAGCAAACAACAAGTTGAAACATTTTTACAACAATTAAAGTAGGATTGCTATGACCAGTAATACACCGAACCAAGAACCTGTTTCCTATCCTATTTTTACGGTCCGCTGGTTGGCCGTTCACACCTTGGCCGTGCCCACCATTTTCTTTTTGGGGGCGATCGCGGCCATGCAATTCATTCAACGTTAGCAGAAGGTGCTCCCATGGAACCGAACCCAAATCGTCAACCGGTTGAACTGAACCGCACATCCCTATACTTAGGGCTGCTGCTGGTGTTTGTCTTAGCACTATTGTTTTCTAGCTATTTCTTTAACTAACTAATTCATTAGATCGTGATCATCATTTATCGCTTAGGAGGATGTCACAATGTCTGAAGGTGGGCGCATTCCCCTGTGGGTCGTTGCCACAGTGGCCGGAATGGGGGTCATTGTCATTGTTGGCCTATTTTTCTATGGTGCCTACGCAGGGTTAGGCTCCTCACTCTAGGAGTGAGGGTCTTGGCGGGCGCGTAGCTGCAACCACGTCAAGCCAAGGGTGACGACCAAAAGCACCGTAGCTGCGGCGGCCGCATAGCCAATGTCAAAGAACGCAAAAGCCTGTTGGTAAATATAAAATACCAACAGGTTTGTTGTATTCAGGGGGCCGCCACCGGTTACGACATAGACTTGCTCAAAGCTACGCAGGGTAAAGATGGTGGTGGTCACCAAAACAAGGATGAGGGTTGGCTGCAACCCCGGTAGGGTAATGTAACGAAATTGTTGCCATGGGTTGGCACCATCTAAAAGGGCAGCTTCGTAGCGATCGCCGGGGATGGTTTGCAAGCCTGCTAAAAATACAACAAGGTTAAAGCCCAGTTGTTTCCAACTACTCAGGAGAATGAGCACCGGCATTGCCCAGCTTGGATCACTGAGCCATGCAATCGCCGGCATTCCCAGCGCCGCAAGAAGATGATTGACTAACCCATCGGTTTGAAACAACCAGCGAAAACCCAAGCCAGCGGCCACAATCGAGGTCACTGTCGGCAAAAAGTAAGCAGTGCGTAAAAGACTGCGGCCAAAGACTGTCTGATTCAGCCCCACGGCTAAGGCCAGCGGCATCAAGATGGTAGGCAGCACTGTCGCCCCTGTAAAGTACAGGGTATTGCCCACAACTTGCCAAAAATCGGGACTTTGGAAGAGCCGTTGATAGTTTTGCCCACCGACCCAAGCCATACCCCCTTGAGTCAAGCTGCCACTGGTAAAACTCAAATAGATAACGTACACAATTGGCGCAAAGACAAAGAGCGTCAGAAGACCCACAGCAGGCAACAGAAACAGCCATGCTGCTAGTGTCGAGCCGTGGAAAACATCCCCCATTTGGGGGAATTGCGATCGCCGCTGCTGCAAATGTTATGCTCCCCAAACGAATGCTGTCATAAATTCAATCTTAGGGGGGACGCGCTCGAAATCGAAAATGATAAGATCACATAAAATGCACGCCATCTTGGGGAGATGCTGTGATTCGCACTGTTCCACTGCCCGTTACAACTCCCTCTTACATTGCCGACCACAGTCGCCTAAAGCTTTTCGCTGGTTCTGCCAACATTCCCCTCGCTCAAGAAATTGCCCGCTACCTTGGCATTGACTTAGGCCCAATGGTACGGAAGCGATTTGCGGATGGCGAGCTGTATGTGCAGATTCAGGAATCCATTCGCGGCTGTGATGTGTACCTCATTCAGCCCTGCTGCCATCCGGTGAACGACCATCTCATGGAACTATTGATCATGGTGGATGCCTGCCGCCGTGCGTCGGCACGACAAGTCACCGCGGTCATTCCTTACTATGGCTATGCCCGAGCCGATCGCAAAACCGCTGGGCGTGAGTCCATTACGGCCAAGTTGGTGGCCAACCTGATTACCCAAGCAGGGGCAAGTCGCGTTTTAGCAATGGATCTGCACTCGGCACAAATTCAAGGCTATTTTGATATTCCGGTGGATCATGTATATGGCTCGCCAGTGATCTTAGATTACCTGCGCAGTAAAAACCTCGAAGACATTGTGGTGGTCTCACCGGATGTGGGCGGGGTGGCTCGTGCCCGTGCCTTTGCTAACAAGCTGGACGATGCCCCCCTAGCCATTATTGACAAGCGTCGCCAATCCCATAATGTGGCCGAAGTGATGAATGTGGTTGGGGATGTTAAGGGGAAAACCGCAATACTGGTAGATGACATGATTGATACGGCGGGCACCATTTTGGAAGGGGCACGGCTACTGCGACGGGAGGGAGCAAAGGAGGTGTATGCCTGTGCGACCCACGCAGTATTTTCGCCACCAGCCATTGAACGATTGCAGGGGGGCGATTTTGAGGAAGTCATTGTCACCAATACAATTCCGGTACCAGAAACTCAGCGGTTTGAGCAATTAACGGTGCTGTCGGTGGCCAGTATTCTTGGGGAAACGATTTGGCGTGTCCATGAAGATAGCTCTGTCAGCAGCATGTTCCGCTAGGATGAATTGTCTAGACGTTGCCATTGGAGGGACACGGCGTGGGGCGCATTGCCTTACTCAGTACCAGTGATAAAACTGGAGTGACGGACTTTGCTGCGGCATTGGTACAGGAGTTTGGCTTTACGCTCCTCAGCAGTGGGGGCACTGCAAAAACTCTAGCGGCGGCGGGCATTCCCGTGACCGCCGTTGCCGAGTACACCGCTGCCCCAGAAATCTTGGGGGGGCGGGTTAAAACCCTTCATCCTAAAATTCATGGTGGTATCCTCGCTCGCCGCGATCGCCCCGAGGATTTAGCAGATCTGGCTGAGCACAGGATCGACCCCATTGATTTGGTCGTGGTGAATCTCTATCCCTTTGCCGAGACCATTGCGCAGCCCAACATTACAGTAGCAGAGGCGATCGAGCAAATTGATATTGGCGGGCCTACCCTAGTACGAGCAGCGGCCAAAAACTATGCTCACACCACGGTGTTAGTCCACCCGAGCCAGTACGACAGCTATCTTCACGAATTACGCCTGTACAAGCAGCCCCGACTGGAGTATCGCTTAGAGTGTGCCCAACGTGCCTTTGTGCTTACGGCCAGCTACGATCAGGCGATCGCCACCTACTTGCAGCAAATTGCCATGCCACCTTCTAAGGGAATTCATCTACCAGCCGTCTTTCATCTCAGTGGCCAACAAAAACAAGTGCTGCGCTATGGCGAAAACCCACACCAAGTCGCCGCATGGTATATGACTGGCACAGCGCCTAGGGGCTGGTCTGCCGCCGAGCTATGCCAAGGAAAAGAACTCAGCTATAACAACCTCCTTGACCTTGAAGCCGCCCGCGCTATCATTAGCGAATTTACCCAGACCAATACCCCAGCAGTGGCGATCATCAAACACACCAACCCCTGTGGGGTTGCGGAGGGGAACACCCTCCTTGAGGCCTATGAGCGTGCCTTTGCTGCCGATAGTGTCTCTGCCTTTGGCGGCATTGTCGCTCTCAACCAACCCATTGATGCCGCCACCGCCAAAGCCCTTACCGGTACCTTCTTAGAATGCGTTGTAGCTCCTGGGTGTGAGCCAGAGGCACTCCCCATCCTAAAAACAAAGCCCAAGCTACGGGTACTGACCCTCAGCGATCTGACTGAGGCACCGGAAACAGCCATTCAAACCATTGCTGGCGGATTTTTAGTCCAAGATATTCGCCCGATGCCTATTGAACCAGACACATGGCAGGTCATGACAGCAGCGGAACCAGCCCCGGAACTGATGGCGGAACTCCTCTTTGCTTGGAAGGTGGTCAAGCATGTGAAGTCCAATGCCATTGTCGTGAGTCGCGATCGCCAAACCCAAGGCATTGGCGCCGGCCAAACCAATCGGGTGGGAGCCGTGCAAATTGCCCTTGCCGATGCGGGCGAGGCAGCGCGGGGGGGAGTGCTAGCCAGTGATGGCTTTTTCCCCTTTGCCGACTCCGTACAGGCAGCGGCCTTAGCAGGGATTGCCGCCATTATTCAACCTGGCGGTAGCTTGCGGGATCACGACTCCATTCAAGCGGCCAATGAAGCCGGTATTGCCATGGTCTTTACCGGTCAGCGACACTTTCGTCACTAGGAGTGGGGATGGTATTGCGCCTCGGTATCATTAGCGACCCACACATTGCCTTGCCGGAGACCATTCCGACAGATCACCTCCCCCTCTTTCTTTACACCATCAGTATTCCAGCGTTTGAAGCCGCCGTTACTGATTTGCTAGAGCGCGGTATAGACGCGCTGCTCCTGCCGGGAGACCTCACCCGAGATGGCGAGGTGGCTAATCATCAGTGGTTGCAGGCATACTTACGAACCCTGCCCATTCCCGCCTATGTGATTCCGGGCAATCATGATGTTCCCCGACCTGTGGCGAGCGCAGGCCGCATTGGCTGGGCTGAGTTTCCCCAGTATTATGCCCATGCAGGGTACGGCCAGAGAAGCACACACTATTACGTCACCCACCTTAGCAAAAACATACAACTCGTTGCCTTAAACTCGAACCAGTTTAGCCCTATAGGTCAGCAACTGGGCGAGTTAGATTGCCAGCAACTTCAATGGCTTCAGGAACTGTTGGCTCAGCCCTTTGCTGGCTTACGGCTGGTGATGGTGCACCATAACCTCTTAGAGCATTGGCCGCAACAAAGCCAAAGTCCAATGGGGCAGCGATACCTCCTCAAGAACCGCCTAGCCCTACACACCCTTCTGCAACGCGCTGGTGTCTCACTGGTGTTAACTGGCCACCTGCACATTCAGGATATTGCCTATGCTGATGGTGTGTTTGACCTCACAACGGGTGCCTTAGTCAGCTACCCCCACCCCTACCGCCGCCTCACCTTAACTGAAACCGAGCATGGTCAATGGCAGGKACAGGKGGAATCCTTCTGTATTGAATCCTTAGCAGCCTATCCCAATTTGGCTGCACAGTCACGCGAGTGGATGCTGCAACGGGGGGCTGGGTTTATGGCACGGTTTTTAATGCTACCGCCCTTTAACCTCCCTGAAGGGCAAGCGACTGCCTTAGCCAAGCCGCTCTCGACTCTCTGGCCAGACATTGCCAAGGGTGACACCCAAGTCACGTTACCACCCTTGCCACCCCCCTTGGATGCCTACTTTGGCCAATTTAACCATTGCCCACCCCCTAGTTTTCCGCAGTTGAGTGATAACAATACAACATTTGTGGTGAGCAGTGGCTACAGTACTCGTTGAAACCTTCAAAGTCACTCATGATTGCCGCCATGCGGACCACAGTAGGCAGAGAATACCGATATTGATGGCAATGTCGGCAATATTGAACACCGGAAACTGAATCCAGCGCAAGTCTAAAAAGTCCACCACCTCACCAGTCAAGAAGCGATCAATTCCATTGCCGAGGGCACCGCCCAGTAAGCAACCGTAGCCCACCTGCTGCCAGCGGTTGAGGTGAGGCCCCCAGATAGCCCACGCGATGAGAAGTAAACTAACTAGCAGCGATAACCAGCGCAGCCAGAGGCTCCCATTGGCAAACAGGCTAAAGGCAGCCCCTGTATTGGTGACGTAGGTAATGTGAACGATGCCGGGGAGGATGGGGGTTGTTTGCGGCGGGGCTGTTAAGGCGTAATTGGCAACAACCCAAGCCTTGGTGAGGCGATCCAGCCCCAAACACAGCAGCGCAGCCCACCAAAAATTGGCATTTTTTAACTTTTTTGCCTTCATCCCACTGCACTGAGGGCGGCGACCGAGACTCGTGCTGCCACCTGCTGGGCGATCGCCCGTAGGGCTTGGGCTGAGGCAGAGTCGGGATGGTTGATTAGAATCGGCAGGCCAACATCCCCGCCTTCGCGCACCGTTAGTTCAAGGGGAACTTGGCCTAGGAGAGGCACGCCCAGTTCAGCGGCAAGGGCATCTCCGCCACCGGTGCCAAAAATATCGTAGCGCCGATTGGGTAAGTCCGGCGGAATAAAATAGCTCATGTTTTCCACCAGCCCCAGCACCGCGACCCCTAACTGCTGAAACATGCGTAGGCCGCGGCGGGCATCGCCTAAGGCGACGGTTTGAGGGGTTGTGACAATGACCACACCGGCCATGGGTACCGCTTGGGCAAGGGTGAGCTGGGCATCGCCGGTACCAGGGGGTAAATCGACGATGAGATAGTCGAGGTTCCCCCAATCACTCTGGTAAAGGAATTGGCGAATAATGCCGTTAAGCATGGGGCCACGCCAGATCACTGGCTGATCGCGATCAATTAAAAAGGCCATGGAGACTACTTTGAGGCCATGGGCCACTGGAGGGAGCAACACATCACCGCTGGCCTCCTTACGGACTTCGACAATGGCATTTTCGAGGCCTAGCATTGTGGGGACGTTGGGGCCATAAATATCGGCATCAATAATGCCTACCTTAGCGCCGGCTTGCGCCAAGGCCACCGCCAAATTAACCGCAACGGTGCTTTTGCCCACCCCCCCTTTGCCACTGGAGACGGCAATAATGTTTTTCACCCCTGTCACATCGGTACGATCCGGTAGGCTTTTTTGCTGAGGCGTTTCTGCTGTAACCGTCACATCTACCGCCATGACCCCTGGCAAGGTGAACACGGCTTTTTTGCAGTCTTCCACAATAAACTCCCGCAGTGGGCACGCAGGAGTTGTGAGGACAAGGGTAAACTGCACCCGACCATCCGTGATCTGTACATCGCGGATCATATTCAGTTCCACAAGGGATCGCCGCAGCTCTGGGTCTTCCACAGGGCGCAAAACAGCGAGTACAGAGTCGATGGTGAGGGGGGCGCTCATGAACGATACTTGGAATGAATGATGTGTGTAGAGCGATCGTACCATTGGTTGCCGATCGCCTTAGCGATGGTCAATTGCTGATTCAAGCTCCTGTACCCAAGGTTTCATCTATGGGTTTTCCTGAGTCAGGCTAAATGCAGGTCACAGGTGCGAGGGACTTATTATTCCTTAACAAAGAGGGGCGGATGTATTAAGATTGAATAACGCTAGTGGCCTTTTTGCCCTGGATCAGTTGAGGGTGCTCCAATGGGACAGCCGTTTCCATTTCGCGTCGGTCGTCCATGGCTCATCGGTGGGGCGATCGCTCTCGGCTTGGTAAGTATCGGCATCAGTGTGAGCTATTGGCAGCAGTTACGCCGCTCTGCCCAAGATGAGGCCACCTCAGCAGCACTTCCCAGCCCTGTCAGCGATCGCATTACTGCCCTAGGCCGCTTAGAACCGGAGGGGGAGGTGATTGCCGTCAGTGCCCCCGCCATGACCGAACGCTTGGGACAACTCTTGGTTCAGGAGGGCGATCGGGTCGTTGCGGGTCAAGTGCTAGCCTACCTAGATACCTATCCTGAGCGCAAAGCGGAGCGGGATTTGGCCGCCAGTCAGCTTCAAGAAGCACGATTGCGGTTTGATGCCGAAACCCGTTTAGCAAGAGCCGAAATTGGTGAAGCTCAGGCACGGCGTGAGCGGGTCAATGAACCCAAGCTTGCGGAAATTCAGGCGCAGCAAGCCACGCTCCAGCGGATCACTGCTGAACTCGACACCGCCGATCGTGAATATCAGCGCTTTCGGCAGCTTTTTAGTGACGGTGCAGTGTCCCAACAGGATCTGGATGATCGTGCCATCCGAGTCCGCACGCTGCAAGAAGAACTCCGCAATGCCCAGGCCAACCTTGTGCGCTTGCAACAGGAGCGACGGACTGAACTGGCCACTGCAACGGCTCAGGTGGAAGCGGCTCAAGCGAACCTAGGGCGGGTGCAAACCCAAGTGCAACTACTGTCGGCGGAGCGTAATTTAGAACTCGCAGAAGCCCGTTTAGAGCGCGCCACTATCCGGGCACCCCGGAATGGCACTGTGCTACGGATTCATACGCGAGCGGGGGAAAACATTAACGACAAAGGCATTCTGGAACTAGGTAACACGGATCAAATGTACGCCGTTGCGGAGGTTTACGAAACAGATGTGCCGCGAGTGCGAGTGGGACAGCGGGCGGAAATTCGCAGTAGCGCCCTTGCTGCACCGATTGCCGGCGAGGTGACCCGTGTGGGATTGTTGGTGGCCAAGAATGACCTGACAGGGACTGATCCGGCTGCCGATACGGATGTACGGGTGGTGGAGGTCAGGGTGCGCTTAGCGGAGAGTAAACCTGTAGCGGGGCTAACGAATATGCAGGTGGAAGTTGCGATTGATCCGCGCTCCTGAGGCACACCCATGATTTTTGCGATTCCCCTTGCTTGGCTACAACTTATTCGCGAGCGCATTCGTCTCTTGGTGGCGATCGCTGGCATTGCCTTTGCCGTTGTGCTCATGCTGATGCAGTTTGGCTTTCGCGATGCCCTATTCAAAGCAGCGGTGCGGTTCCACGAAAGCCTCAACACTGATATTGTCCTCATCAGCCCCCAGTCCACTGCCCTCATTGCGATGAAGAGCTTTCCGCGACGACGGCTCTTCCAAGCGGCAGGCTTTGACGGAGTAGAGTCGATTTCGCCGCTCTACCTAAGCTTTGGTCTTTGGCGCAACCCCATCAACAAAAGTACCCGTCAACTAATGGTGATTGGGGTCGATCCAATGGCTATGGCACTGCAGGTGTCGGATACTCCGGGTTGGCAAAATGCGCTGAAGCTATCGGATCACGTGCTCTTCGATGCCCAGTCACGGGCTGAATTTGGTCCTATCCCCGAACTGTACCGCACCGGTGAACCTGTCACGACAGAGGTGTCGGGGCGGCGCATTCAGGTGGCGGGTTTGTTTACCATGGGGGCGAACTTTGGCGCAGATGGTAATCTGCTCACGAGTGATCTTAATTTTTTACGGATGTTTCCGGATCGCAACCCCGGCCTGATTGATGTGGGGCTGGTGCGAGTTAAGCCCGGCGTGGATGCCAAGGCACTTGCGAAGCGAATTGGCGCAACCTTGGGGAACGATGTGCTGGTGATGACCCGCAACGATTTTGCTGAGTTTGAGCGGAGCTACTGGGAGAAGAGTACCTCCATTGGGTTTATCTTTTCCCTTGGTGCGTTGATGGGGTTTATTGTTGGTTCGGTGATTGTCTATCAAATCCTCTATACCGACGTGACCGACCACCTTGCAGAATATGCCACCCTCAAAGCCATGGGCTACCGCGATATCTTTTTTTATGGCGTGGTGATGCAAGAGTCGCTGATTCTGTCTTGTCTTGGCTTTTTACCGGGCTTTGTTGTTTCGTTTGCTTTATATACGGTGATTGCCAATGCCACCTCGTTGCCGGTGTGGATGACATTGGAGCGAGCAACGCTTGTCTTTACCTTGACCGTTACGATGTGTACCCTAGCGGGGGCGATCGCCATGCGGCGGGTGCAGGCAGCGGATCCGGCGGATATTTTCTAGGAGACGCTAATGGAGCCAGTGATCAGTATTCAGGGGCTAAACCACTACTTTGGCCATGGTCATCTGCGCAAACAGGTACTCTTTGATCTGTCCGCCCACATTGATGCGGGTGAAATTGTAATTATGACAGGACCGTCAGGGTCTGGCAAAACAACCCTCTTGACCCTCATTGGTGCCCTGCGCTCTGCTCAAGAAGGCAGCTTGCGCGTTTTAGGTCAAGAACTGCGCCATTCTACCACTGAGCAGCAAATTCAAATCCGCCGCCAAACAGGCTACATCTTTCAAGGCCATAATTTGCTCCATGCTCTCACGGCTCGCCAAAATGTGCAGATGGCAATGGATCTGCAACCTCACGTTTCAGCGAAACAGGCGAAAAAGCGGGTCGATGAAATGCTTTGCGCCGTTGGCCTCCAAGATCATCTGGATTACTATCCCCACCAACTCTCTGGCGGCCAAAAGCAGCGGGTGGCGATCGCCCGTGCCCTTGTGGCGCATCCCAAAATTGTGCTTGCTGACGAACCCACGGCTGCCCTCGATAAAAAATCTGGTCGGGATGTGGTGGAAATCATGCGCAACCTAGCACGGGAGCAGGGCTGCACCATCCTAATTGTGACCCACGACAACCGCATCCTAGACGTGGCCGATCGCCTGATCCACATGGAAGATGGCCGCCTATCAGAAACAACACTCTCAGTTTAGTGTTCAGTTTAGTGTCAAAAGGTTATGTATGGCGGGGCATGGRTTTGAACCATGGACCTTCGGGTTATGAGCCCGACGAGCTACCAGACTGCTCTACCCCGCGTCGTCTTGGCTTATCTACTATAACGCATCTTCACTAAAGATGGCAAGGAACTACCGTTCCTGTTGGGTTGGGATGCTCTCTACCGACCGCTTGAATTCCCCATGCCGCATAGGCTTAGAACAGCTACACGGGCTGACCTGCAAATCAGCGATCAACAATTCAAATCGGGTGGATCAATGCCAGTACTACTTTGGAACCAGCCCTTGCGCCCAAAAAAAGCAAATAGGCTGGAAGCCACCGCCAACATGATTGCCCAGCAGAGGGGATACCCCCAATACCAACGTAGTTCTGGCATATTCCAAGGCGAGACTTCAGGATCAAAGTTCATGCCATAGATGCCGACAATGAAGGTAAACTTCCCCGCCCTAGAAGGGCGAGGCTTTCTGTAGCCCTCCGGCTATCTCGCAAGCCAGCCAGGAGCCTCCAGGCAGCGTTACGGACTGCCCCAAAAGCGCAATATTGATTGCTCCATTTAGGTCTGCATCACCAATCCATCCGCAATGCCCACACTTGAACTTTTTTTCAGTTCTCAACCCAATATGAAAGCAACAATGGCAGGTTTGACTGGTATAGGCAGGKGGTACAGCAACCACCTCAACTCCTTCCTTGATACCCTTGTATTCTAGGAATTGTCGCAACTGATAGAACGCCCAGCTGTTAGACCGTCTCCGCTCGGTCGTGTTTCTCGGTTGCTGGTTGATTCTATCTCGAATGCCTGTCAAATCCTCGATAGCAACAATGGCATGGAGTTGTTTTGCTTCACGAATGATGGATGCACTGATGGAATGATTGAGCCATCGCTGAAAACGTCTCTCCCTCCCCGACAGCCGTTGCAGGACTTGTCGGCATCTACGCCGACTCGACCGTGTGCCCTTCGAGGCTTTTTGCTGGAGCGATGCTCTCACTTTGGCGAAATGATCTCGGACTTGATTCAACTGCTTAGCATCCCAACCTTTATCGGTACTAGTTTTAGCGATTTCACATCGGGTAGGGCTGGAAGCCCCGTACTTCAGTGCGGGGAGGAAAGCTCCTTTAGCAACTTCAGTTGCCATATTACCATTTAAGCGCATAAAATGAACTCATGCCACAGCAAATACTGACCATTGTCTGTCAAATAAATCCCACTGCAGAGCAAATTGTCAAGCTAGACCAAGTTCTGCAGGGCTTTGCTGAGGCTTGCAGATACATCAACAGTACCATTTGCCCCAGCATTACTAACAAGAACCGTATTCAGAAAGAAGTTTACAGAGCAGTACGACAGCAATTCGGCTTAACCGCTAACTTGGCTGTCAGGGCTTGTGCCAGAGTTGCCGCTAACCGCAAGGTGGGAAAGGTTAAGGGATTCAGGGCTACTTCTGTGGATTATGATGCTCGCCTGTTTGACTACAGAGCGAAAGAACAATGCGTTAGCCTCTCCACCCTAAACGGACGGGAACGCATTCCCTTAGTGGTGGGTAACTACCAGATAGAAAAACTCAAGGGCAAGAAGCCTACTTCTGCCACTCTCTGCAAACGCAAAGATGGTAAGTTTTATATCCACATCCAAGTAAAGGAAGAATTGCCAGAACCTCAGACTGGACATGGGGTTTTGGGCGTTGACTTTGGTAGGACAGACATTGCACATACATCGGAAGGAGACAACTGGCATGGACAGCAGTTAACTAAGGTACGAGACCACTACTCCAAATTGAGGGCGGTACTCCAGCACAAGGCTAGTAAAGGCACACGCAGTTCTAGGCGTAGATGTCGGGAACTGGTGAAACGGCTATCTGGCAGGGAGAGACGCTTTCAGGCATGGGTGAACCACTGCATTTCTAAGACTATTGTGGCAAGGGCAAAAGCAACGGGCAGTGTTATTGCTTTGGAAGACCTGACAGGGATACGGGAGCGCACTAATCAAGTACCTCGTTCTAAAACAGAGCGTAGGCGTGCCAACAGTTGGGCGTTTTACCAACTGCGTAGCTTCATTAGCTACAAGGCA
>NZ_JAKLTV010000046.1:0-4579 GCF_022698185.1 Synechococcus sp. PCC 6717
TTGCTTGTGATAATTCTTGGACTGAGGCTTGGCTCCTTTCTTGAACTTCCTACTTAACCTACGTTGGTGTTGCTTTAACCTCCGTTCACTACGTCTTAAAAACTTAGGACAATCGACCGTGTTTCCGTTCTGGTCGGTGTAGAAGTGTTTTAACCCCAAGTCAATACCGATGACATTGCCTGTGTATTGTCCTTGCTCTTTGCGCTCCACATCCAAGCAGAATTGAGCATAGTACCCATCTGCTCTGCGTACCACTCGCACTCGGTTGATTTTAGAGTTGAGGACATGCTGTCTTGCCTCTCCATTGCAGTACAAGGCAAATGTACCTGCATTGAAGCCATCAGTGAAGGTGATGGACAGTCCATCCGCTGATAGCTTCCAACCCGATAGCTTGTACTCTACAGAGCGGTAATGCTTCTTGAATTTGGGGTATCCCTTCTTTGCCTCCTTGTTTTTGCAGCTGGTATAGAAGCGAGAAATAGACGCCCAAGCTCGCTCTACACTTGCTTGTCTGGCTGCTGAGTTTAACTTTTTAGCAAAATCAAACTCTTGACCCAAGGTTTTGCAGTGGGCGTAGAGGTCATTCCTACCCACGCCCTTGCCGATCTATCCAGTACCGTACACACTTGTTGCGCACAAACTGTGCGGTACGGATGGCTTCGTCCAGAGACTGATATTGCTCCTGTGTGCCCTTTAGCTTGGCTTCTATGACTTTCATGGTTCCATTTTATCACAGACTCAGCTTGATAAAACAATATGCGCCTTATATCCCCATAGCTAAAGCTAGGGGCTTTACGGCGTTTTTCGGTAAATTCCCGTAAATTGACGGATTCCCCTTCGCGCTAGGTTGTGTACACTGGCACATATGCGTTAGCAGTCATCCACAGGCAAACGGTGGGGGTTCGGGGCATGGGGCTACTGCAAGTTGAGCAAATTCGCGAAACACTGCAAGAGGTATTGTCCGAGCATTCGGTGATTGTGCAAGTCAATCAGTTTCGCAACCAACTGAATATCATCCTCAACAAACCGCCGGGAACCATCGCCCACTATGCGGCCTTAGTGGACTTGCTCAAGTCGCGCTTAGGGCAGTTTCACCTCGACGACATTGACCGCATTAAAATTATTGGCCGCATCCAAGGGTCGCCCAAATCCGACTGGGAAGAGGTGATTGATCTGCGTCCCACGCCGCTGGTATCCCAACCCACCTATGCATCCTCAGCCCCTTGGGTGGTGGCGATCGCCGCTGGCGTTGTCAGCCTCCTCGTGATTTTTAGCTACCACATGGGACAATGGCAGCAGCAGCAGCGAATGCAGTCATTAATCGGCACAGCGTCCTCTCGTCAAACTGTCACGTTGACGGACTACAAGTGGCACATCGAGGGAGGGGCACCCTTCTTAGTTGGTGTCCTCAAAAATTACAGCGAAGACAGTTTTCGCCTTGTCCAAGCTGATTTTGAACTGTTTGACAAGGGAGGGCAGCGCGTGGGGCAAGTCTCTGTTCAGGTCTATGGTTTAGGCCCAGAGGAGACGTGGCATTTCCGTGAACCCGTGGGTAACCTACAGGCCGTGCGGGCACGGCTGCTAAAGCTGCAGTCGTTTCTCTAGCAGGGAATCATGACGGATCTCAAAGCCTTAATTTTTGATGTTGATGGTACCTTGGCAGATACCGAGCGGGATGGTCACCGCCTTGCCTTTAACAAAGCCTTTGCCGCTGCTGGGCTTGACTGGGAGTGGGATATCCCCCTCTACGGCCAACTGCTAACGGTTGCTGGCGGTAAGGAGCGGATGAAGTACTACCTAGATCGTTTTCGCCCCGATTGGCCGCGCCCCCAAAATCTTGATGCCCTGATTGCCGATCTCCATAAAGCCAAGACCCGCTACTATACCGAGCTACTTGCTCAGGGCGCGATTCCCCTAAGGCCGGGAGTGAAACGATTACTGACCGAAGCCCGTGAAGCGGGATTACGACTGGCGATCGCCACCACCACAACCCCCGCCAACGTCACAGCTCTGCTGCAAAATGCCCTTGCGAGCGATGGCGTAGAGTGGTTTGAACTTATTGCGGCTGGGGATATGGTACCCGCCAAAAAACCCGCACCGGATATTTATTTGTATGCCCTAGAGCACATGCGCTTGTCTCCCCAAGAGTGCCTTGCCTTTGAAGACTCTGCCAACGGTATCCAAGCAGCGGCGGCGAGCGATCTGGCCACCATCATTACCATCACCGACTACACCAAGGATCACGATTTTCGTGCCGCTGCCCTTGTGTTGGACTGTCTCGGAGAGCCAGACTACCCCTTCCGCGTACTGAAGGGCGAAGTAGGCTGGACCACCTTTGTCGATGTTGCCCTGTTGCGATCGCTCCACCGTCAATGGCTCACTATGCCAGCCACCAGCCGTCTGTGATCTAAGTTTCCAGAGCGTTCTACAGTAGAATTAGCCAGTTATTTGGACTGCTATGTACACGATTGATTTAATTCTGCGCCATGTCCCCATGCCTGTTGGCGTTGAACGCAAAGACACAACTGCTGCGGAAGCACTGTATCAGACCGTTTGTCAGGCCATGGCCAGCGGTACGCCCACGGTGCTAGAGCTGACCTGCGATCGCCAAGTTGGCAAAAAACTCACCGTGCTCACCACCGATATTGTGGCAGTGCAACTAGCTGATAAGAATGCCTCTACCGCCGTCAGCAGTCGCGGTGGCTTCTTTGCTCAGCTCGTTCAACCGCCAAGCACTTAAAAACCTTTGACAAAAAATTAACCTTTCTTTATCGAATGTGATGATTTGTCGCTAGGATACAAAGGATCACAGAGTCGTGCATCTGCATCGGAAACATGATCGCTTCCATGCAGTGGTCTAGGGGAACGTTCAGCGAATCCTCCCCGTCTAAGCATTGGAGCATCTGTGGTGTGTTGTACCTCCTTGAGGGTGTTTTATGGTTACTATGCGGCGTTTCCTTCCGGCGTTAGTGCTGCTCAGTTGTGCAGTTAGCGTTGCCATGCCTGCCCTTGTCCATGCCCAAGTGAACCAAGGGTTTACCTTTACCTGGGGCGACGGGCCGAGCGGGCGGCAGCAATTGCAGTACCATCTGGAGAATGGCACACCGGGGTTTATGGGCGATCGCTACTGGCTACGCCTTGGGCAGCAAAAGGTTGCCATCAACCGCATCAATATCACCTACCCCGATTACTACAGTGGCATTATCGATCCCAGCGGCATTGAAGTTAGGATTGGCGGCAATCGCAGTAATAACTTTTTCCAGTTTCGCCGCGATCCCGGCAAAAAAATTAAACTTGCCGAGGTGTCTCTTGATCGCGATAACCGAGTCATTGATATTGTGCCTGCGGAAGTTATTCCTGCCGGTACAACGGTTCAAGTCATTCTCAACAATGTGCGTAACCCTAACAATGGCGGGATGTACTACTTCAACGCCCGCATTGGCTCACCGGGGGATATTCCGTTGATGCGCTACATCGGGACTTGGGTGCTGAGTATTGCCCGCAATTAACCCCGCCCTGACAATTTGCGAACTGGTAGGCTATGGCGATGATTACCGGGGCGATCGCCCTAGGTCTTTACTCAAGGCGAGGGCGTGCCACCCTCGCCAGCTCGTTCCTTGAAACCCACCTGCCTCAGCAGTTTTCTATGATTCTGTTCACTGGCTGTGTCAATGTTTAGCGTGTTCCATCCCCCTCAGCCTCACATTTCACCCATTTTGACCCCCCTGATGTATTGGGTGGCGGGTGATTTAGTCTTGCAACGCTACTTTCGCGCTATTGACGTGGACGGACAACACCATATCCCTCGATCTGGGCCGGTTATCCTAGCCCCGACCCATCGTTCTCGTTGGGATGCCTTGATTATTCCCTATGTTGCTGGGCGACGGCTAATGGGGCGAGATTTATACTTTATGGTGTCTCACGATGAGATGCTGGGGCTCCAAGGCTGGGTCATTGGCCAATGCGGTGGTTTTCCAGTGAATACCCAAGCGCCAGCCGTCAGCGCACTACGCACTGGGGTTGAACTCTTGTTGCAAGGGCAGGCACTCGTTGTTTTCCCAGAGGGCAATATTTTCCGTACCCCTGAGATTCAGCCCCTCAAGCCCGGTCTGGCTCGTCTAGCGTTCCAAGCCGCTCAGCGATGCACTGCTGTGACCATTGTCCCCATTTTGCTGACCTACAGCCAGCCCTATCCTCGCTGGAGTAGCCACGTCAACGTAGTCATTGGCGCCCCTTTAACCACGGCAAACTATCCCCTAGATCAACCGAAATTATCGGCACAACAGTTGACAGCGGATTTGTTTGCTGCGTTACAACGCCTACAGCATCGGCAGCGCCACCTCTGCTCCGTCTAGCAACCCCTTGACTTCTCCCCTCCTTGAAAGAGAGGGGATTCCCAAAGGATGCTACGCAACGGGCTGAAGCCGCGTTGCTTCGCTTTTCCCTTGAGCTGTCACCCACAACTTAATGCGGGTGGGGGCAGTCAAAGACCCCCTACTCACCTCAAGCATTTCTGCTATTGGGACTACGTTTACGTTTCGGTTCGTGGTTTCGCGCTTTTCAACACTAGCCAATTAGA
>NZ_JAKLTV010000047.1:0-3521 GCF_022698185.1 Synechococcus sp. PCC 6717
CTTTGGCTGTTTTTCGATTCGCCCCAACCCTGGCACAAACCCTGACTGCCTGATTAGCACTCAACCCAAACTGTTCTCGCAGGTCGTTATAGACCAACGACTGAATCGTTGTTTTGCTGGTTGTTTTGGGTTTGACTCGCTCATTGGCATAGTTGCAAGCAGCAGCAAACGCCTGAAGCACTGCCTCAATCTTGGCATTTTGTTCGGGTGTGGTTGCAAGTTTGCAAACTAGTGTCAGAGTTTGTTTCATCCTCTTATATTCTCACCCGTGACTATGAAAAACAAGCGTACTAAACCTGGCAATTTCGGGGGTATTGAACCCCTCTCAATTGCCGCTCCTGTCCCTCCCCGACCTGAAGGTGCGGGGCTTCTCGGAGGTTTTCTGTGAGCTACAGGTAGAGCGCAGGGCGTCCGGCATAGCTAAGACCAACTGACAGCAAGGCTTACCGATTGCCGCAGAACCGTACTACACAACCCGAACGAACAAGGACGACACACCCAGCGATCGCCCCGCAGAGGCAGAACTGCATCGACAGCCACTGCGGGATGCGCTCATACAGAGCGATGCTGCGGTGGAATATGCTGGACTGGATGTTCTGGGTGCGTGGCTTCCCACTCCGCAAGGAACTCTTTGGTATCTTTGACTGGAGGTAAGGGCAACGCGCCTCCCGGACCAGTCAAGGGGCGTAACCCGTTGAGTTCCGCCAAGATCGCGGTTCCATTGTTAATGACCACCGCAAGGATAGGATCAAGGGCAAAGAAGATGCCTGACAGCAGCGCACCAATGTTTGGAATGGCTACAATGGCTGTGTTTTGCCAGACAATTTCCATGGCTTGCTTGGCAATGCGAATAGCAAGGGTTAGCCCCCGCAAATCATCTTCCATCAGCACGACATCTGCGGTCTCCCGAGCAATATCCGTAGCACCAGCAAAGGAAATAGACACATCTGCATAGGCCAAGGCCGCGGAGTCATTGATGCCATCACCGCAGAAGGCAACTACTTTACCGCTGTCGTGGAGACTGCGCACCACCTCAACTTTCTTTTCGGGAAAGGCTTCAGCGTAGATATTCTGGGGAGCAATGCCAAGATCCTTCGCCACCGCACGAGCAACTCGACCCACATCGCCCGTGAGCATATGGGGGGTAATGCCTGCACCTTTGAGTTCGCGAATGACCTCGGGGCTTTCATTGCGCATCGGGTCACTGTAAAGGATGACACCAATGAGATGGCCATCACCAGCAATATAAACCAGCGATGCCCGCCCAGAATTGAGATCCGGGAACCGCTCATTCAGTTCGTTTAGGCAAATGTTCTCCTGATCCATCATGCGGCGGCTGCCCACCCGCAGATCCACACCCCGAACCTTGGTCACCACCCCTAAGCCCACACGGTATTCCCAGTCTTCGCAGTCGTAAAGGGGCACGTTTGTCTCGCGGGCATGGCGGACAATGGCTTCAGCAACCGGATGGGTCAGCCCTTGCTCGGCACTGGCAGCCATACTGAGGATGTCCTCTGCACTGAAACGGGGATCCATCACTTTAATATCGGTAACCCCTGCATGCCCTTGGGTGAGGGTGCCGGTTTTGTCAAAGACGATGGTGTCAATCTGCGCCAATTTTTCAATGGCGCGGCCACTGCGGATCAAGACACCGTGCTGCGCTGCGTAGGTGAGGGCAGAAAGAATGGTCGTGGGCACCGATACGCGGATCCCTGTCCCTAGATCAAGGGTGAGCAGGGCGATCGCCCGATTCAAGTCACCGGAGAGCAGTCCCACACCAGTACCAATGGCAAGGGTGGGAATCACCGCTCGGTTGGCCACCGCCGCCGCGTAGTTTTCAATACGAGTATCGTGCACCGGGGCAGCCTGCATGAGGCCGACAATAACTCCTGCGCGGGTATTGTTGCCAACCCGCTCAGCTAAAATGACCAGTTGGCCATCGACTAGGAGCGTTGAGGCAAAAACCTCCATCCCTTCACTGCGGGTAACAGGGACTGATTCCCCCGTTAGCTTACACTGATCAATTAAGCCGGTGCCCCGCAGCACAATGCCATCGACCGGAATTTGGTCACCGGGGTAAACAACGACGCGATCGCCTTCGACAATATCTTTAACTTCTACTTCTACCTCAACCCCATCGCGCTCTACAAACGCAGTCTTGCCAAGGCAGTCCAGCAGATTGAGATTAGCGCGCTCCGACCCACGGGCTGTCAGATCCCGAATGACTTCCCCCCCTTCGATTAACCCCAACATAAAGGAAGGAGCAAAATAATGACCTTGCATCGTGTGCAGCGCGATCGCCAACCCATCTAGAAAATCAATGGTTAACTGCTTTTCCTCTTGCAGAGCATCCCATGCCCGCTTAAAGACGGGCATCGCTCCAGCAATAACCACACTGGCAATCACATACCCCGGAATAGGCAGCCCCATGAGAGAGCCTAAGCTCAGCCCCAACCCCAAGGCGGGCAGCCCTAGGCGCTCCCAATAATTAATTTCATGACTTTCAGTTGCCGGCGCTGCTTTTTCTGCCGCTAGGACAGGTAAGTCCGGATTAGCTGCCACCTGAATAGACTCAAAAATCTGCCCCTGTACGGTTGCCAGTGCTTCGCCAAAAAGCTTGGGATTGTACTCCACAACTAAAGACCGCGCAGGCGGGTTAATCCGTGCCGTAGTAACAGCGGGTAAGGTTCCCACAATATAGAGGAGGCGTGCGCCATACTCCGCATCAACGCCCAAGCGGGGAATCCGAATCCGAAACCGTCCAGTGATCCAATGAACGACTTGATAATGAATCGTTTCTGCCGCAACAGTAGTGGCTAAATTCGACTCAGGGGAAGCACTGCGGGCAATGGTAGTCATGGTTGGTTCCTGAATGGGATAAAACTGTCAAGCACAGGTCGTATTCAAAGGTTTCAGAGGTATTCTATGGCTTGTAGCTGAGGTATTCTATGGCTTGTAGCTTAAGACACGGAGATGACAACATCATGGCAGCACTGTGAACCCGAAGTGACAAAAGTTGATTCAAATTAAAGCAGTCTATGCAATGAAAGGCAATGTGTCATGGGACGATTTATAGGAGTGATGTGGGCGGGCTAAAACCCCTCCGCTTTAGCGAGGGGATACAGCCAACTCAGGGGGCTTTAGCCCTCTCTATGTGTTAAACTAGAGACGTGGAAAGTAGGCGTATCAACTACGCGAAGAAACATCCTAGTACGGAGAAATCCCGGCAAGTAAGTCACTACCACTTTGGCGGCAAGCCTAAACCACTGCAAGCAATGGCAGGATGTTGAGCGTATCGAATTGGCTAGTGTTGAAAAGCGCGAAACCACGAACCGAAACATAAACGTAGTCCCAATAGCAGAAATGCTTGAGGTGAGTAGGGGGTCTTTGACTGCCCCCACCCGCATTAAGTTGTGGGTGACAGCTCAAGGGAAAAGCGAAGCAACGAGGCTTCAGCCCGTTGCGTAGCATCCTTTGGGAATCCCCTCTCTTTCAAGGAGGGGAGAAGTCAATTTGCCATA
>NZ_JAKLTV010000048.1:0-4268 GCF_022698185.1 Synechococcus sp. PCC 6717
CCCCATGGTGACTTCTGCGTAGTCTTCAAGGCATTGGTGCAATAGGCGTTCATGGCAATTGAACCGGATCATGTCCACCTCTTTGTTAACTGCCCTCCAACAATTGCACCCTATCAMMKCAATKCATCGAATTAAGGGGCGAACTGCACGGTTCCTCAGACAGGAATTCCCTAATCCATTAATGACCTTACTAGGGGCTAAAGCCCCCTGAGTTGGCTGTATCCCCTCGCTAAAGCGGAGGGGTTTTAGCCCGCCCACATCACTCCTATAATTTAGATAAGGCTATGCTCGATCTCACCAAAGTGGCAATGCAAATGGGGCAGGTGGGTCAGGTCATTCGCCAAGGGGCGATCGCCAGCCAACAGAAACAGGCACACGCCCTTGATATTTTTGCCGCGATGGCTGGGCAACTCGACCATTATCGACACCTCTTAGCCACGTGGCGTGAGCACCTCGCCTTTGCGGTTGCGGAACCCAGCGAACCCCTCACTACTGTGCACACCGTCTCCCCAGCCAGTCTTCCCTACGGTGTTATTGCTGCCGATGGTTCACAAATTGCCCCCAGCCACCACGAAATTGCCTACTGTTACCTGATTAATATTGGCCGAGTTGCCATCACCTACGGTTCTCAGCGCCGCCCACAGTTAAATAGTCTGCCGCAGTTGGTCTATGACCCTGCGGAGCTGGGGCGATCGCGATCGTGGGGCATTACCACCGAAGACTGGCTGCGTTACCGCCGCACCCAAGCTGAAATGCTGGCGCTAGCTGAGTTGGCCACCGATCCTGAGACCCCCACCCTTGCCCTAGTGGATGGCTCATTAATCTTTTGGTATTGGAGCACCCTCGCTCCTGCTGCCCGCGACATCCTCTTAGCCCCCATTCTCGAGGCGTGGCAACAGCTACGGGAGCGGCGAATTCCCTTAGTGGGGTATATCAGTGCCTCGCGCAGCCATGAAACCCTGAATTTTCTGCGCTTGGGGGTATGCCCCTATCCTGAGCCGAATTGTGCAGAGCATTGCACCAACCAGAGAGAGCGGCTACCCTGCCAGACCTTTGACCCCTTGCGCGACACACTCCTGTGGCACGCCCGGCTTGCACCGCAGCAGTACAGCCCCCTTTGGCGCAGTTACAGCCCTATTTTGGAGCACTACGGTGATCATGCTATTTACTGTTGCTACCTCCACGCAGGCAGTGAAGTGGTGCGCCTAGAGGTTCCGCAGTGGGTGGCCAAGGAGACCGATCTGCTTGCGCAGGCCATCAGCCTGACTGCCTCCCAAATTCAAAAGGGACACGGCTACCCAGTGGCGTTGGCGGAGGCGCACAATTTAGCGGTAGTGCGCAGCAGCGATCGCCAACGCTTTTTTGCTTTACTGGAACGGGAACTTATCAAGGCAGGGCAGTGGCATGTGGCTCCTTCCCCCAAGGAACAGCGCAAGCGCCAGAGTATTGTCTAAGCTCAGACACCCTCTAGGACTTCTGCTGGCCGGTGCTGTCATGCAGTGGGCGCTGCCACCCGTAGGTTGGGGATGGCTGGCCTTTGGCGCGGTAGCCCCCCTGTGGTGGGTCTGCCAGATGCAGCGAGCCGGGCTACCGGCAGTGCTCGCTGGCCTCTGGTGGGGGCTAGGGTTTTACGGCAGTAGCCTAGTATGGGTGTGGGATCTGCACCCCTTGACCTGGATTGGCATTGATCCGCTGCCGAGTTGGCTCATTTCCCGAGGCATTTGGCTGTTTCTAACCCTCTGGGGAGCCACTCTTAGTATCGTCTGGGCAGCGTTGATGGCACGGTATGTCTGTGGCCATGGCCTTTGGCCAGAACTCTTGGCGGGGGTGACCCTCTGGTGTGGCCTAGAAGCCCTGTGGAGCTATTCCCCCCTATGGTGGATTAGTGTATCCCTCAGCCAAAGCCCCCACGGATTAGTGCAGTTGAGCCGCTTGGCGGGGCCAACCACCCTCACAGCGGTGGTGTTAGCGGTGAATGGCCTGATCGTTTTAGCATTACGGTATCACCGTCGTTACTGGCGCTATGGCGTGGTGTTCCTAGGAAGCGCGCTATTGCTCAACGTTGCTCTGGCGGCGGCGGTGCCCGCCGATCACAGCGAGGGGTTGCGCGTGGGTATCATTCAAGGGAACATTCCCACCCGAGAAAAATTAACCCCTGAGGGAATTCGCCGCGCTTGGCAGGACTATACTCGCGGTTATCAGGACTTGGCGGCCACTGGGGTTGAGGCAGTCCTGACTCCGGAAGGGGCATTGCCGATTCTCTGGCAACCCGAACAGGTAAATCGACTGAGCACCGCTGTGCAACAGGCCGGGGTTCCCCTGTGGCTGGGGACGTTTATGGCCACGACGGACGGGCATTATCAGGTACTGTTGACCCTTGATCAGCACGGCCAAGTCTATAGCCGCTACAACAAAGTGAACTTAGTCCTGTTGGGGGAGTATATTCCCGATTGGTTATCGGGGGTGGTGCAGCGGCTGTCCACGCTGCGATCGCGCCTCATTCCCGGTAACCCCGACCAAGTGTTTAGAACCCCTTGGGGGAATGCCGTGGTGTTGATTTGTTTTGAATCGGCCTTTTCCCACCGCAGCCGCGCTCAGGTGCAAACAGGGGGAGAATTTATTCTCAGTGTGGCCAACAATGATCCCTACCGGCAGCAGTTAATGGCACAGCACCATGCCCATGATGTCCTGCGTGCCGTTGAGGGCGATCGCTGGTTAGTGCGCGCTACCAATACCGGACTCTCTGCAGTGATTGACCCAACAGGCACCACCCGTTGGCTCTCAGACCCCGATCGCTTTGTCATTCATGCCGAAACCATCTATCGCCGCCAGAGCGTCACCCTCTATACTCGCTTTGGCGATTGGCTCCTGCCACTGTTAGCAGTGGCCACAGGGACTAGCTATAGCTCACGCGCGTTTCGACCACGAGGGTAGCACTCACCCACTCGCCGCGATCGCCATAGTGACGGATAAGGCGTTGGCGCTGATCATCGCTCCATAACCAACTGACTTCGACAAAAAACGGCTCACGAAAGGAGACCTGCAGTGGGGTTAAACTCGCAGTACCATCCGGTAACAGCAGCAGTTGCTTGGGCACAGGGGTATCTGTAAATAACAACCGTGCCCCCTCAAGGGTCGCTGTGGTCGCGAGATGCTGATCCTGCCACTCAAGGGATTGGTGGAGCACTGTTCCCTCTTGCCACACCGTCAGGGTTGTTGGTGATTCCGTGGGCGATCGCCAGTCCGCATACACCGTATAAGCGGTTCCCTGCCACTTCCCCACAAGATGTGTCACCTGCAAAGGAGGTCGCTCAGTGGCCTCAGAACCTGCACGAAACTCGCGAATCAACGTCATT
The DNA here is from genome assembly GCF_022698185.1 of Synechococcus sp. PCC 6717. NCBI lineage: Bacteria > Bacillati > Cyanobacteriota > Cyanophyceae > Synechococcales > Synechococcaceae > Synechococcus > Synechococcus sp. PCC 6717. The sequence goes on from NZ_JAKLTV010000048.1 coordinate 3,357, forward strand.
GACTGTAGCCGTTGCCCCTTATCAAACAACTGCACAAACCGCAGCCGCCGATCCCCCACCACAAACCCATACTCCGCCCCAAACTCAGCGAACGGCGCTACCTGCAACGACCCCTTAGAAAACGCCCCCGTTTCAAAAAAAACATTCTGGCGACCAATAGTGGCATACTCCTGCACCGTGTTACTTGTGGCTGGCTGATTCAACCCCTTAGCAAACCGTTGCAGTTGAAAGCGCACCCGCGACCCATCCGCCACCTCCGTTAACGAGAGGATCGACGGCACAGATTCCCCCACCGTACCATCAGGGGCAATGGCAGTAAAGGAACCGTGCCACTCCCCCAAGTTTTTGCGAAAATTGTCCCAGTTACTACTCATTGTCAAGGTGCCAAACGTATATCTCAACCCTGCTGCAACCGTGCCACATCCTCAAGCACTTGGGCAATATGGGCATCGGGTTTAACACGGCGGTAGATCGCAGCCAGCTTACCCTCTGGGTCAATGAGAAACGTATCGCGATACACCCCTAAATACTCCTTGCCCATAAACGTTTTCGAGCCATAACTGCCATAGGCTTGGGCGACTGCTGTGTCTGTATCTGACAAAAGCCGGAAAGGCAGATCAAACTTTTTTTGGAACTTTTGGTGCGAAGCAACACAGAGGGTTAGCTTGGTAGCTCCGTACTTTAGTACGGGGTGGAAAAGCCCTAAAGCAACTTTAGTTGCTCTGTGCTAAACTATACTTGGTCGCCATCCTTGGTGAAAAACCCAATCGGCGACAGTTGTTACAAGTAAGCAGAACTTTGGGGCTTTGCMTCGGGTTGCAGAGGGTCACCGTAGGGATTATCTAGCGGGTGGGCTGGACCGCCCCACCGCCGTTATCACTGCTGCTATCTGGGCGTGGCCAGCAGATTTCT
>NZ_JAKLTV010000049.1:0-34135 GCF_022698185.1 Synechococcus sp. PCC 6717
CTGATACAGCCAACTCAGGGGGCTTTAGCCCTCTCTATGTGTTAAACTATAGACGTGGAAAGTAGACGTATCAACTACGCGAAGAAACATCCTAGTACGGAGAAGTCCCGGCACGTAAGTCACTACCGCTTTGGCGGCAAGCCTAAACCACTGCAAGCAATGGCAGGATGTTGAGCGTATCGAACTGGCTAGTGTTGAAAAGGGCGAAACCACGAACCGAAACATAAACGTAGTCCCAATAGCAGAGATGCTTGAGGTGAGTAGGGGGTCTTTGACTGCCCCCACCCGCATTAAGTTGTGGGTGACAGCTCAAGGGAAAAGCGAAGCAACGCGGCTTCAGCCCGTTGCGTAGCATCCTTTGGGAATCCCCTCTCTTTCAAGGAGGGGAGAAGTCAAGAATGGCGCAAATCACGATATGCAGGGCTTTTCCACCTATCCGTTTTACATTTTTGGACAGGGCTGGGAGCAGGTTGAGCTACCCCCAGACGTGCAGTGTTTCAAGAGAGATACGGTCATTGCTCAGCTAGAGCAAATTGCGTGGTGGCACTGGGACGCAGCAAAAATCAGCCAATGCCTCCCCCACATTGTGGCAGCAGATATTCATGCATTGCAGGGCAGTGCTGGGTGACCCAATGGCAACAGAGCGGTTACAAAAAGTCCTTGCCCATTGGGGGGTGGCATCGCGCCGCCATGCCGAAACCCTGATTCGTCAGGGGGACATTTGGGTCAATGGTCACCCCGCTCAGGTGGGCGACAAAGTCGATCCCGATCGCGATCGCATTGAATATCACGGTCAACCCTTAAGACCCGCCGAGACCGTGGAGCGGGTGTATCTGTTACTCCATAAACCCAAGGGGGTCATTTCTACCTGTCAGGATCCTCGCGGTCGGTGCACAGTGCTGGACGTGCTGCCCCGCCCTTACCGAGCGGTTCCGGGACTGCATCCCGTGGGTCGCCTTGATGCCGATTCCAGTGGTGCGCTGATTGTAACCAATGATGGGGAACTGACCTATTTGCTGACCCATCCCCGTCACTCTATTCCCAAAACCTATCGAGTGTGGGTGCAGGGGCAGCCCTCGGAGCCTACCCTTGCTCGCTGGCGTCATGGTGTTCCTTTGGATGGCCGCCTCACGTTGCCGGCAACGATTCGCCCTATTACCACCACGGGCGATCGCACCTTGTTAGACGTTGTGCTGCGCGAAGGCCGTAATCGCCAAATTCGCCGTGTTGCTGAGGCGTTGGGGCATCCGGTTATCAGTCTAAAACGGGTGGCGATCGGTGCTGTTCACCTCGGAGGATTGCGCCCCCAACAGGTGCGCCCCCTCAGCCGCTACGAACTGGATGCTCTGCGCAAGGCAGGTGGCTGTCGGTCTAGGGTCTAGGCGGTTGCTGAAGTCTTCTATAGGGTCTCTCAATGAACTGGGATGGCTATAGTTGCTAGGATGGACTTGCCGTGTCTATGCTGTCCTAGCCGATGAGCGCGTCTTTCGGAGATTTAGATGGACTCTCAACTCCCTGCCGGTATTACTGAGCACTTGCCGCCTGAGATTCTCAGTTGGCTGTACTCCTATCAGCAAGAGCACCAGTTTGCCAATCTTGAAGGGGTCATTGTTGATATTATCTGCAAGTATTTTGACCAGAAAGGCCATCTCCCTGAGCGCCTTGCCGATCTTGAGCGGCGGGTGAATGCCCTCAGTCGCGAAGTCATTCAACTGCGCCAACGTCTCCCCGAAAATTACGATCGCCTACGAGAGCAGTTAGCAGCCGTCCGCTTAAGCCATTCGGGAATTCTGCACAATCTGCGGGATCGCGTTGAAAGCCTTGAACGTCAGGTATTCCCCAATGCCCCGACTGATGTGGCTATGGACGCTGACGCAGAGGTTGATAGCTAAAGAGTTCCTCGAGGGTAGCCAAGAGATCGACTTTGACACCGGTAATCTGATCCTGAGGGTTTAAGCCAAATTGCCATGCTACATTCACGGTAAATAGGGGCAGTTTCGCTTGGCCAACAATACGGTACACTCGCTCGTGCGGCTCGTGGCTGAGTAACTCTCCCTTGGTGGGCACCACCCGCATTCCCACGGCTTCTTGGGCTAGGTAGGTGGCGATCGCGGCTGGGCCAACCACCGGTTCTTCAAAGGGAGGAACGAGCACCCCATCTGTGGCAAATAGGTTGGCCACGTCTGGGTAGGCTTCGGCATTTAATCCAGCAAAGTAGGCGGCAATGGTAGCCTCACTCACACCGTCAATGGTGGGGGCACTGGCCAGTAATGTTGTGCTCATTGGTACTGCTCCTGAAAACTTGTAAAACCGCTAAAAAAAGGGAGCGATCGCCCCCTTGCGTAACCCATGGCCGTGCACCTAGACAGCGAGGGGATCCACACCCATCGCCACTACGGCATTACGCAGCACCGTGATTTGCTGGCCAAAGTCAAGGGCTTTAATGGCATCAAAAACGCGGTTGGCATCACGACTCAGACGGTAGCCAGCGGGTACGGGTACCACAAACCCCTGCCGCATTAATTCTGCGAGTTGGTACCAAAAGGCTAATTTAGTATTGGGACTAAACACACCGTAGGCGCGGGTCAGCGGCGTATCAACGTTGGCGACCAAGTCCCGCATGAATTGCAGTTGATCGTCAAAACTCAGAGCCTTGACTTGGTTCAGAAGCCCTTCAGCAAGCTGTAGGCGAGCCGTACCGGGCGCAGCAGCGGTAATGGAGCGACCTGTTTCTGTGTAGATAAACCACAGCAAGCCAAGTTTGTCATCAATGCTTAGGCAGTTGAACAGCGTTGTCACATCCTGCACCGCAGTGGCAAGGGTGGTTTGGGTGAAACGGTTGTCTGTCGTAAAGGTCATATCGCTTCAGAGATGTTTTACGTCTAGCGTTGGGCTATCTTATCTCTGCCTCCTAGTCAATATTATGTTACATTTCTTTACGAAAAGCAACATTGTTTTATAAATGGCAACGATAGAGCCGCAAAATGTCGGGAATGAGCCGATCGGTAATCATTACAAATGTTAGGATGACCTCTGACTTGAGGGAGATCTGAGGAGTGACGCGGCCAACGCTCTACGTGGCACTGACAAATCATGGGTTTGGGCACGTGGCGCGGACAGCGGCGTTAGTGAATGCAATTCGCCGTCACGTCCCTGATGTGCTCCCCCTGATTGTGACGGCGGCTCCCCATTGGTTGTTGCAGGCCAACCTTGAGGGAGACTTTATCCATCGCCCGCGCGCCCTTGACCTTGGGGTGGTGCAAACCGACAGTTTACACATGGATTTGACGGCCACCCGCGCCAAACTGTTGCAACTCCAAGGGATGGCACCGGAGTTAATCCGCGCCGAAGTGGACTTTATCCAGCAGAACCGGGCGCAGTTAGTACTGGCGGATGTGCCGCCCCTTGCAGTGGCGATCGCCCACGGGGCAGGGGTGCCCTGCTGGATGGCAACCAACTTTGGCTGGGATTTTATTTACCGTTCCTTTGGCGAGACCTTTAGGGAGATAGCCGACTGGGTGAGTGACCTCTATGGGGGTTGCGATCGCCTCTTTGAGCTTCCCTTTGCTGAACCCTTAAGCGCCTTTCCCCACAAAGAACGGGTAGGCTTGACAGGGGCTGAACCGCGTTACACTGAGGCGCAGATCCGAACTCAACTGGGGCTAACGACGGCCAAAGAACGTACGGTGCTCCTGACCTTTGGTGGGCTGAGTTTAGAGGCGATCCCCTACCACGCCCTCGCCGCATTTCCAGACTGGCAGTTTCTCACCTTTGATGCTACTGCCCCAGAGTTACCCAATCTCCTCAAGTTATGCGGGCGGCAGTTACGCCCCGTTGACGTGATGCCCCTGTGCGGTCGCATTATCTCTAAACCCGGCTATGGTACCTATTCCGAAGCCTGCCGCTTGGGAGTTCCGGTCGCTACCATTCGCCGCGATGATTTTGCCGAGGGGCCAATTCTTGTTGCAGGGTTGCAGGCCCATCACCCCCATCAAATTCTCAGCCATGAGGACTTCTTTGGTGGGAACTGGGCGTTTTTGCACGCGGAGCCAGACCCACCCCAAGAGCCGATCCCCTTAGACACAAACGGTAACCTCACGATTGCGACCGCCGTTGCGTATTATTTGAGTAACCTTTCACAGCCATAGGTTCGTGCATCCAGTGGGTATTTTTCCATGGCGGCCATCGTCACTGCTCAAAAAAGCATGGCAGCACTACCAGCAGCAAAACTGGTTGGCAGCACAACAAGTTGCTCAACACCTGCTTGAGACCTCTCCCCAACCGGAAGCGTACTACCTCCTAGGGTTAACCGCTGAGCAGTTGGCACAGCCCTTAAACGCTAAATCCGCCTACGAAAGCGCGATCGCCCTTGATGCTTGGTATGCGCCAGCCCATTACCGCTTAGCTGTGGTGCTGCACGATCTCCTCAAGCAACCGGCGGCGGCGCTGCCCCACTATCAGCGTGCCCTTGAGGTTAAGCCGGACTGGGTAGAAGCCCATAGTAATCTCGGCAATGCCTACCTCGATTTAGGGACGATTGACGCGGCGATCGCCTGCTATCAAAAGGCCTTGTCCCTCAACCCCGATTTGCCCATAACCTTATACAATCTGGGGCTCTGCCTACACTCTCAAGGGAAACTCACCGAAGCCAGTGCCTGCTATGAGCAGTCTCTTTACCTTGAACCCGGGGTTGCGGATGTGCACAATAACCTTGGCAGCCTTTACCTTGAACTCAAAAACTACGATGGGGCAATTGCCCAGTTTGAAGCAGCCCTAGCAGCCAATCCAGAACTGTTAGTGGCTCACTATAACCTTGGCTATGCCCTGCATCTGAAGGGAAACCTCAGTGCTGCCCGCAATCGCTACGATGAGGTGTTACTGCGGGACAACAAACATCAGCAAGCCCTGCTACAGCTCGGCCAGTTGTGCCTCAGCGAAGAAGAGTTTACCGCAGCTATTGGCTACTATCAGCGGTGTCTGAGTTTAGACCCCCTAAACGGCACCGCCCATGCAGGGTTAGCCACAGCACTTTTAGAAACCGGAGATCCCCAAGCGGCGCTCAAGCATTTTCAACAGGCCGTCCACCTGACACCCACTGTCCCAGAGGTTCACCTTAACTACGCGCTGGTGCTGCTGTTACTTGGGCACTTCAAGGAAGGTTGGCAGGAATATGAATGGCGCTGGCAGCAAGCGGAAGGGGGGCTGCGTCAATACCCGCAACCCCGCTGGCAAGGACAATCGCTCCACGGTAAAACCCTCTTTGTCTATAGTGAGCAAGGTATGGGGGATTGTATTCAGTTTGCCCGCTTTTTACCCCTGCTTGCGCCCCACGCCCAGCGGATTATTGTTGCTGCCTATCCCCCCCTGCTGCGGCTGTTTGAAACAATTCGTGGCATTGAGGTCATTAGTACGGAGGCACCCCCACCGCCCTTTGACTACCACACACCCCTGCTTAGCCTGCCGCGCTTTCTTGGTATGAGTAAAGAGCGGTTTCCTAAGTTTAGTCCCTACTTCCAGTTACCGACATCCCCACCCCAACCGATTTTTAGTGTGGCCAAGCCGCGGTTTGGGCTAGTGTGGGCAACCCACAGCAACACCCGTACGACAGCGAAACGCTCCTGTCCTCTAGCGGAGTGGCAACCGCTGCTCAGGGGTCTAGACGTACAGTGGTATAGCCTGCAAAAGGAGCGCTCTTGCGAGGAAGCCGAAGCACTCCAGCAAGCGGGGGTCATTGATTGCCACCCCTACATGACCGATTTTCTGGATACGGCATTGCTGATTCAGCAGTTGGATGCTGTGGTTACCATCGATACCGCCGTGGCTCATCTGGCGGCAGCCTTGGGCAAGCCCACATGGATTCTCCTGCCTTTTGTGGCCGATTGGCGCTGGTTCTGGCAACGGTCTGATTCTCCTTGGTACCCTTCGGTGCGGCTCATTCGCCAACCACAACGCAATGACTGGTCGGGGGCGATCGCCCAACTGTACCAAATATTGCGCAACGGTAGTTCGGGTAAGTCCACTAGGTAGTCTCTTAACCCACTATGGCCAAGAGCCACGTATCACCCTGAGACCCACTGAAAATAGTCTGTAAGATCATCACTGAAAACCTCTAAGACTACAATTCTCAGCCATGCCAGAGGGCTACATTTTGGGCACTCGCGTCACCGTTACGAGCTATGATGACGCCTGCGATCGCCTCGGTGAATGGATTGCAGCGGCTAGTGGTGGCTATGTGGTCGCAGCCAATGTCCATGTGGTGATGACTGGGGTATGGCAGCGGGATTTTCAAGCAGTGGTCAACGGAGCACGCCTCGTCACTGCCGATGGGATGCCCTTGGTGTGGGGGTTGCGGTTACTGGGCTTTGCGAATGCACAGCGGGTCTATGGCCCAGCATTGATGTTGGCGTTGTGCGATCGCGCCGTGAGTGAAGGCTGGCGAATTTTTCTCTACGGCAGCACGCCAGAGGTATTACAACGCCTACAGTCGAATCTTGAGACTCGGTGTCCGGGGCTAAAGATTGTTGGGAGCTATGCCCCGCCGTTCCGCCCCCTCAGTGCCGCGGAGGAGGCAGCCGATCGCCAACGAATTCTTGCCAGTGGGGCTGATATTGTGTTTGTGAGTTTAGGCTGTCCCAAGCAGGAACGGTGGATGGCACGGCAAGTGGCCTTCTTACCGGCTGTCCTTGTGGGGGTGGGTGCCGCCTTTAGCTTCCACAGTGGCATGGTTGCCCAAGCCCCCCCTTGGCTAATGTCCTTGGGGCTAGAATGGCTCTTTCGCTTGGTTCAAGAACCCCGTCGTCTTTGGAAACGCTACCTGATCAATAATCCAGCGTTTATCGTTCTTTTTTCTGGCCAATTACTGTGGCATGCCCTCCACCGACGGCGAAGACGTGAGTCCCATTGAAGCTCCAAGCGCCTGAAGGGGCGATCGCCCCACCTGCCGCCGCGCCCACTGCACACTCTGGCGTAGGTATGATGAAAAGGGCATATCCTTAACGTGAGGCACCGTTTCAAAATAGTGGATCAAACTCAAACCACTTAAGCGCAACACGTAGGCCGCAGTTGCCCCCTGTAAGCAGCTCCCCGCCAAGTAGGTCACGGAATGACCCTTGAGCCACTGACCCAGCGATTGCGTGCCCAGTTCCACCGCCCCTAACTGCACCACCAGCCGCAGAAGTTCCTTGGCGATGGGTTCTGCATCTGCCAGACGAAAAGAACGGTGGTAAATTTGCCCCAGTTCCCACGTTAAGCGCACCAGTAGCCCACCCGCCATGACTAAATCCAGCAAGGGCAAGGGGTTAACAGCCGTAGCCGCTGCGCCTAGCCATTGGTAACGCTCAATAATGGGCTGTGAGCGCTCACGGCGGTATGCGTTCAATGCCGTTTGTGCCTGCTGATGAAGTTGTTGGGCACGGCGATAGGTGCCTGAGCACACCAAGCTAGAGCGCTCTTGACTTAGTATCTGAGCCAGCATTGTAGCCAAGGCCGTGTTGTCGGTAGGGGTGATGCACAGCAGTTGCTCTGGTTTCAGACTTAACTGGTGGAGTTGCTGCTGCAGATGAACGTTCACCCGCTCCAGTTCGGCCATGTTTTCCGGCAACCAAACAATCACAAGACGATATTGACCCATCACCAGCACCCGCACCATTTCAAATTCACTGGCGGTGAGAGCACCGGTCACTGTCAACAGAACCAAGTCTGCTTGGGGGACGGTGGCTAAGGATTGCTGATGCAGATGACAGTGGGGTAGGCCAAAGCCTTCAACAGTACGGGCAAGATGTGCCACCCAACGGCAGGATTGGCCAAGGATACAGATATCGACGGTGGGGGTGTTAAGGCGATGCTGCAGCTGTTCGTAGGTGTGTTGCAACGGCGCTTGAGCAGCAGCGGGTAGTTCTTGGAGTAGGGCACGGGTTTGAGCCAGTTCTGCGTTGACCTGCTGTGGCTGCAGGGTCAGCTGAGGTGCAACGGTTGTGGCTGCCCTAGGCGATCGCCACCAGTACCAGTAGCCTAGCCCTAACCCAAGAAGCACTAGCCATCCCCAAGGATGTTGAGCGACCCAACCACTAAGCGCTAAAAAAATCACTCCTGCCGCAATGGCCATTCCTGCCACCTGTAAAGAATTCGCCTTTTTGTTAGCTTACCTTGACTGGTTGAGCAAAGTGAATGCGCCGACTCATGACGCTTTGCGTACATGAGCAGCTTCCCTACAGATCCACCTAAGCTAGGAAGGGCTACTGTGAATTTCAGGGTGTCTGCTGGGCAGCTAGAGACTCTTGCAATTCGCGGATAGCAAAGAGCGATCGCAGGGGCACTCCCACAGCAGCAAAGGCAGCCGCGCCGCCCGCTTCGCGATCCACGATCGCCAGCACCTCATTGACCTGATACCCTGCCTGTTGCAGGCGCTCTACAGCTTTTAAGGCAGAGCCACCGGTGGTAATCACATCCTCCAAAACAGTGACCACCGATCCCGGCGGCAGCACAGGGCCTTCAATAAAGCTCATCGTGCCGTGGCCTTTAGCCTCTTTGCGGACAATTAACGCCGCTCGATCCTGACCTTGCAGATTCGAGAGCACACTCACGGCCACCACTAGGGGGTCAGCCCCAAGGGTCAGCCCTGCCACCGCTGTGACCTCGGGTGCAAGGTGTGCTAACAACAACCGACCCACGAGGTAGGCTCCCCGTGCCGAAAGGGTGACCGGCTTACAGTTGATGTAGTAGGTACTTTTTTGGCCAGAGGAGAGGGTGAACTCGCCTGTGCGGTACGCTTCGTGGCACAGACGCTGCAATAGCTCCTGCCGCAGATCTGACAATGAGGCTTCCATGATCATCTCCGAAAAGTGCCACCCCTAGGACGAGGAGGAGGTGGCTGGGACGCGAAACCAGTGGGTACTACCATCTTTTTGATCAACTAACTTGATGCCGTGAGCTAGCAATAGATCCCGTAGGCGATCGCTTTCAGCATAGTTCTTGGCTTGGCGAGCCGCTTGGCGCTCCTGAATGAGAGCTTCAATCTCCTTCTCACTCAAACCAGTGGCACAAGGAGAGGAATCAGCGGGGCTGACCTCTAAGCCCAACACCTGCGCCAAACTGACAAGGGTCTGCCAGTCCGCACTTAGGGCACTGGGCGATCGCTCCAACTGCCCACCGTGGAGATAGCGATGCTGCTCGCGATTGAGGGATTTGGCCAGATCAAAGAGTACCGCCAACGCTGCCGCAGTGTTCAAATCGTCATCCATGGCGGCGCAAAAGGCCGCCGTACTGGGGTGTTCCTTGGGGGCGATCGCCTCGGTAGCCGACAAGGGTAACGCTTGATTCGCCCGCAGCGCATCGGCAAGAGTTTGCCACCCCTTAGCCGCTGCATCAAGGGCAGTATCGGTAAAGTCTAAGGGCTTGCGGTATTGGGCTTGGAGCACCAGCAATCGTAATGCCATCGGCTCGACCCCCTGCTGCAATAGGTCACGAATGGTGGTAAAGTTCCCCAACGACTTTGACATCTTCTCGGTATTGACCGTTACAAACCCATTGTGCAGCCACCAGCGCGCCAAGGGGCGTTGACTCACCGCTTCTGACTGGGCAATTTCATTTTCATGGTGCGGAAAAATCAAGTCCATGCCGCCGCAGTGAATATCTACCGTTGCCCCAAAGGCTTGCTGTACCATTGCCGAGCATTCAATATGCCAGCCTGGCCGACCCTTGCCCCACGGGGCTGGCCACGGTTCATAGACCCTTGCTTCCTCTGGCTTCGCCGCTTTCCAAAGAGCAAAGTCAAGGGGGTGGCGCTTGCGGCGATCCTCCTCCTCGACCCGGCCACTGGCTCCGGCCATCAGTTGCGATAGATGCCGCCCCGAAAGCTTGCCATAACTGGGAAACTTCTCCACCGCATAGTACACATCCCCATCAGCAACGTAGGCGCAGTCACAATCAATCAGTTGCTGAATGAGTTCAATAATGGCTGGAATAACCGCCGTAGCACGGGGGTAAGCCGTTGCGGGCAAAATATTCAGCCGCGCCATATCCTCGTGGTAGGCGGCAATGTAGCGATCGCTAACCGTGGCCATTGACTCCCCCGTTTCTTGGGCACGGCGGAGAATTTTATCGTCAATATCGGTGAAGTTCTGAACATAGTGGACGGTGTACCCCAAAAACGTGAGGTAGCGGCGCAGCACATCCCAAGCCACGTAAGAGCGCGCATGACCTAAGTGGCAGTAATCGTAAACAGTGACACCACAGGCATAGATGGTAGCAACATTAGCAACACGGGAGCTAAACGGCTCAAGGCTCCGGGACAGTGTGTTGTACAAACGTAAAGGCACAGAAACACCCCGCAATGGGTCACTCTTGCATCAACAAATCTATCTTTGATACCATATTTAGGATACCAAAATAATTCGACCGAGGACAGACACCCCCCCATGGCCAAAAAAAGCATGATCGAACGCGAGAAAAAACGCCAACGCCTAGTGACCAAGTATGCCGCCAAACGGCAGGAACTCAAAGCGCAACTAGCAATGGCGGAAACTCAAGAAGAGGTCATGAGCATTCACCGTCAACTCCAGCAACTTCCCCGTAATAGCGCTCCGTCGCGGCTACGCAATCGCTGCTGGCTCACTGGTCGTCCGCGGGGGTACTTCCGAGATTTTGGTCTTTGCCGCAACGCCCTGCGGGATATGGCACACCAAGGGTTGCTGCCAGGCGTTGTTAAGTCAAGCTGGTAATAAAAAATTGACCTTGCACTCTAAGGCCTGCCCTAGCAACTGCTGGTACTCCGCTTGGGTAACTGTGTAAGCCCCAAAGCGTTCTAGGTGGGGGTTTTGTAGTTGGGCATCAAAAAGAACAAACCCTCTTGTGCGCAAATGCGCTACCAGCTTAACTAGGGCGACTTTCGAGCCATCGGGAATGCGGTAAAACATCGACTCGCCGATAAACGCACCACCTAGGACAATCCCAAGAATTCCCCCAGCCAGCTCATCCCCTTGCCAAGTCTCAAAACTAACCGCCCAGCCTGTCTGGTGCAGCAGGTGGTAGATTGCTTGTAGCTTTGGGGTGATCCATGTCTCTGGGCGCGCAGCACAGCCTGCTACCACTGCGGCAAAATTACGGTTAATGGCTACCTGAAAGCGATTTTGGTTCAGAACCCGCTGTAGCGACTTAGGATAGCGAAACCGCTGATCCAACGGTATGAGTGTTCGCTGTCGAGTGCTGTACCACGCGAGGTCATCGCCCTCCCCCATCAAAAAATAGCCTTGGGCATAGCCCTGCTCAATAATCAGCCGCCGAACCCGATCTGCATTTAAGTTGGGGATAGGGGATTTGAACATTCTTCGTGACTCTGGGGGGACTCAGGATGGGATCATAGGAAACGATGATGTTTGCCGATTCTACCTATGACATGTCTATCTGCAATCCGAGAGGCTTACCGCTACTGGCATTGGCTTGTGGCGCTGGTGCTCGCACTGCTATTCATTGTTTTAACCCCTACCGGGGCGATCGCCGAGGACTACACCAAAGAAGCACTGATTAATGCGGACTTTTCTGGACAAGATTTGCGGGACTCACAGTTCACCAAGGCCAACCTCTTCCACAGCAATCTTAGCCACACCAACCTGCAAGGGGTGAGCTTCTTTGCCGCTAACTTGGAAGGGGCTAATCTAGAAGGCGCCGATCTACGCTACGCCACCCTAGATACTGCGCGGCTTACGAAAGCGAACCTCACCAATGCCATCCTTGAAGGAGCCTTTGCCTTTAATACGAAGTTTGATGGCGCGCTGATCACTGGCGCAGATTTTACGGATGTCGATCTGCGCGAAGATGCCCAGCGAATGTTGTGTGAAGTGGCTAGTGGCCGCAATCCCGTCACCGGACGAGACACGCGGGACACCCTCCACTGTGAGGATTTTGCCTCCTAGGGGAGGCAGGCGATCCCCGTCTGTTCATAAGGGTGGGGAAAATTCTGATAAAGTATTACAAAAGTTAAGATTTATGACTAGAGCTTTTCATGAATGTATTTATTGTGGGCGGAACAGGCACGCTAGGGCGGCAGATCGTGCGCCGTGCGTTAGACGAGGGGCATCAAGTTCATTGCTTAGTGCGCAGTCCTGCCAAGGCTACATTTTTGCGGGAGTGGGGAGCAACGCTACTACAGGGAAACCTCTGCTATCCAGAGAGTATTGTGGACGCGCTGAAGTACTGCGGCGCATCGGTCATCATTGACGCGGCGACCACCCGCCCCACCGATACCCTCACCATTGAAGCTGTAGATTGGCAAGGGAAAGTCAACCTAATCCAAGCTGCGCAAGCGGCGGATATTCAGCATTTTATCTTTTTCTCCATCATGGGCGCACAGGACTATCCCCATGTGCCTCTGATGCAAATTAAGCAGTGCACCGAAGATTTTTTGCGGGAGTCGGGGCTAAACTACACTATCTTACGTCCCAGCGGCTTTTTTCAAGGGATCATTGGCCAGTATGCTATTCCCATTCTCGAAAATCACTCCATTTGGGTCATGGGAGAGTCCACCGCCATTGCCTATATGGATACCCAAGATGTCGCTAAGTTTGCAGTACGCTGCTTAGATCGAGCGGCCACCTATGGCCAAGCCTTTGATCTCGCGGGGCCGGAGGCATGGACAGCGGATCAAATTATTAAGCTATGTGAAAATCTCTCAGGACAGGAGGCTAAAATTACCCGCCTGCCCATTGGGGTGCTGCGGGCAACCCGCCAACTCACCCAGTGGTTTCAGTGGACATGGAACATTAGCGATCGCCTCGCCTTTACGGAGGTCATTGCCAGCGGCATGTCTCTAAACGCCCCCATGGAGGAGGTATATCGTGTGTTTGACCTTGATCCCACAGAAACCCTCACCCTCGAAGCGTACTTACAAGAGTATTTCACGCGAATTCTGCGTAAACTCAAAGAACTGGATTACGAAAAAGTGAAACAGAAAAAGGCTTCACGAAAGCGGAGTCCATTCAAATCAACCCCCTAGGAGTGGCTGTGAAGGCGGGGATCATTTACAACGAAGGCAAGCCCGTGGCTGCGGAACTAGCCATCCACGTCCGCCAACTGCTAGAGCGCCAAGGCTGGGATGTTCAGGTTGCCACCGGAATTGGCGGGATCTTGGGCTACTCGCGTCCAGATAGTCCAGTGTGTCATACCCCCATTGATCATTTAGTCCCGCCGGGCTTTGATGGAACGATGACCTTTGCTGTCGTTCTGGGAGGGGATGGTACGGTGTTGTCAGCCTTCCGCCAGCTTGCCCCCTGCGAAATTCCTCTGTTAACCATTAACACCGGTCATTTGGGGTTTTTAACCGAAGGCTATGTGGAAGACCTTGACCCAGCCCTTGAGCAAGTGTTGCGAGGGGACTACAGCATTGAAGACCGGACAATGCTGACGGTACAGGTACTGCGCGATCGCACCGTCATATGGGAAGCGCTGTCCCTCAACGAAATGGTGATTCACAAAGAACCCCTTACCGGCATGTGCCACTTTGAGGTCGATGTGGGTGCCCATGCGCGGGTGGATATTGCCGCAGATGGCTTAATTCTTTCAACCCCCACCGGCTCCACCGCCTACGCCCTATCGGCAGGGGGGCCGGTGATTACCCCCGGTGTAGCTGCACTGCAACTGGTGCCCATCTGTCCCCATTCCTTAGCGTCCCGCGCCCTTGTCTTTGCCAATAGTGAGCCGGTGTGGATCTATCCGGCAAACCCCTTTAAGCATTTAATCTTGGTGGTAGATGGCAATGCAGGCTGCTACATTCAACCGGAAGATCAAGTCTTTGTCCAGCAAGCTCCCTATCGTGCCCGTTTTATTCGCTTGCGCTCCCCAGAATTTTTCCATGTGCTGCGGCAAAAACTGGGCTGGGGGTTGCCCCATGTTGCAAAACCTCGTCGGGACGATCCATGCCAATGATGCCAAGGGAAACAGTTGCCAGCCGCATTCAGCAGTTGCGACATCTGCTCCAAAAGGCGAGCTACGCTTACTATGCCCTCGATCGCCCCATTATGGAGGATGCGGTTTACGACCAACTCTACCGCGAACTACAGGATCTGGAGGCAGCGCATCCCGAGTATATTACCGCCGATAGCCCCACCCAGCGGGTCGGGGAAGCACCGGTCAGCCAGTTTGCCAGTGTCGTGCACCGCATTCCCCTCTATAGTCTTGAAAATGCCTTTACCCTAGCGGACATGGTGGCGTGGCAGGAGCGGTGGCAACGCTATTGGCGTAATTTAACCGGAGATTCCCCGCCAGCGGCGGCGTATATCTGTGAGCTAAAGATGGATGGGGTTGCCCTTGCCTTGACCTATGAGAACGGTCTGCTGGTGCGAGGGGCAACCCGTGGGGATGGCACCCGCGGCGAAGAGATTACCAGTAATGTGCGAACAATCCGTGCGATTCCGCTGCGCCTCAACCTCGAGACCCCACCGGCCATCCTTGAAGTCCGGGGAGAAGCGTTTTTAGGCCTTGACAGATTTCATCAACTCAATCAAGAGCGGCAAGCCCAAGGAGAACCGCCCTTTGCTAACCCCCGTAATGCGGCGGCTGGCACCCTACGCCAATTAGAGCCACGGGTAGTCGCGCAACGGCAGCTCGATTTTTTTGCCTATGCCCTGCATCTGCCCGATGGCGGGGTTGTGCCCCTAGACCCGCAGCGCCAGACCTACGGCCAACCCCAATCTCAACGCCATGTCTTAACAGCGTTACAACAACTGGGGTTTCGGGTTAATCCTGAGTATGCTGAGTGCCCTACCCTAGAAGCAGTGCAAGCCTACTACAACCATTGGCAAACCGCTCGCCATGACTTGCCCTACCTCACCGATGGCATTGTTGTGAAGCTCAACGACCTGAGCCTACAGCGGCAGTTGGGCTTTACTCAAAAATTCCCCCGGGGCTGCATTGCTTGGAAGTACGAACCGGAACAGGCGATTACCGATGTGGTGGCCATTACGGTGCAGGTGGGACGCACGGGTGCCCTGACTCCTGTGGCTGAACTTGAGCCAGTGCTGCTAGCGGGGACGACGGTTTCGCGGGCAACGCTGCACAATGGCGATCGCATCGCAGAATTAGATTTACACATTGGCGACAAAGTGGTCATCCACAAAGCGGGGGAAATTATTCCAGAAATTGTGCGTGTGTTCCCAGAACTACGGCCTAGGACGGCTGAACCCTTTCAGATGCCTAGCCACTGCCCAGAGTGCCACTCACCAGTGGTGCGACCTGACGGCGAAGTGGTGAGCCGCTGCGTCAATCCTCAGTGTCCTGCAATTGTGCGGGGGCAGATTCTTCACTGGGCCAGTCGCGATGCCCTAGATATTCAAGGGCTGGGGGAAAAATTGGTACAGCAGTTGGTGGCCAGCCAACGGGTGCGGACTGCCGCTGACCTCTACCGCCTTAGGCTCGAAGACCTCGTTAACCTAGAGCGCATGGCAGCCAAGTCAGCTCAGAAACTTCTGCAGGCGATCGCCCAGTCCAAAACCCAACCGTGGCCGCGGGTGCTCTACGGACTTGGGATTCGCCATGTGGGCAGCGTCAATGCCCAACTGCTAGCAGAGGCATTTCCCGATGTGGATCAACTTGCTTGTGCCCCCCACGAGGCCATCTGCGCCATTCACGGGATTGGCCCAGAAATCGGCCAAGCGGTGTACGATTGGTTTCGCACCCCCGCTCACCAAGCCCTGATTCAAGACCTGAAAACCTTAGGCTTGCAATTGGCACAGCGTCCAGCCATCACCACAAACCAGCCACTACGGGGCAAGCGATTTGTGATTACGGGCACACTGCCGACCCTCAGCCGCGACCAAGCCAAACAACTGATCCAAGACCACGGCGGCAAAGTCAGCGAGAGCGTCAGTGCCCAAACGGACTACGTCGTGGTTGGCGAAAACGCAGGCAGTAAACTCCGTCGTGCCCAAGCACTGGGCATTCCCTGCCTCAATGAAACAGAACTTATAGAAATGTGTCATTCAGCAAAAATCCGTGGGAGTACGGAACCACTTGCCCGCAGAATCTTTTAGCCTAAAAAGTGTAAAAGTAATAGTTTTCGTTTAACAGCCCAATTTGAACCGTCACGTTTGAGCACCACTGCGGGGATCACGACAAGCAACTATGGTATCTGTAACACCTCATCCATCTGCTCGGGACACCACCTCCATGCCGACTGTTTCCGCCCCCACCTACCAACACCAGCTTCATCAAGCCCATCCCGCCCGCACCAACCACTATAGCCTCCGCGACTACTTGCAGTTTAGTAGTGCCCAAGGTAGCATTCGGGATTGGTACGATCAGCGAGTCATGCTGGTCACAGAGGACTTTGTCATTGGGTTGGTGCAGGGCTTAGAGGAAGAAGTCGGCTCTGCCTCCGCCTTGGTGATGTACAAAATAGGTGAAGAATGGGGCAAACGGGATGCCGTTGTATTTAGGCAACACTTTGAGCAGGATTACAAGCGTGAACTGCGCAAGGCTGCCCTCACCTTCATTCTAGAAGCATGGTGGTGGCCGTTTACCACCCAAGGCTGGGGCAACTGGGACGTTGATTTGACCGAGCAAAAAAATGGATTTATGTTCATCAATATTTTTGACTCGGTGGTAGCGCGCACCCTTGGGGATGTGGGTAAGCCAGTGTGCTACATCTATGCCGGATTGTTTGCGGGCTTCTTTACAGGGCTGATTCAAAAGCCCTTGGGCTGCATTGAGCTTCAGTGCTATGCCATGGGGGAGACCTACTGCAAGTTTTTAGTCGGGAAACAGGATCGTATTGATGCGGCGGCCTTTTGGCAAAACGAGGGTGCCACAGCCCGCGATATTGAAAAGCGTTTACGACAGGGGGAGTTGGTGACCAACAAAGGGTGATGTAGTACTGCGCTGCGGTGATTGTTTTCGTATTTAGTGTTCATTTGCGAGGATTTTCCTATGTTCCGTCAGTTAAATCACTTGACCGTTAGTGCCGATGGCCGTTATGCCCGTGCGGAAGAGTTGAACTTCCTGCGGGATTACCTCGCCTCGGTGGACACCCGCATTAGCGCCTACGAAAAAATTCGTGCGGAAGGCGAGCTGATGGCAGATAAGATTCAAGCTAAGCAAAAGGCTGAAAACCCTCACTGTTTTCACTACGGCCAACGCGACCACAGTGAAATTTGCCGCCGCGATCTGGTAGATGCCATTCGGTTGTCTGCCTCCGCCATGCTCTTTGCCGAACTCGATCTGATGCGGGACAACTTCCTGCTGTGGTACCGTACCATCGTCAAAGCCTTTAACTACGAGACCATGGCGGATTCTACTTACGGCAAACTGCTGCCCGCGATGATTAAGCAGCTTCTCACACCAGAAGAACAGCGGGTGATGCAACCTGTTCTTGCCCTTAGTAGTTCAATTTTGTCAAAATAGACACTATAGCAGGCTCTGGAACGCCACCTGCTTGTATTGTCCACTCACTTCACGGAAACATATGCTGCGCCAACTTGAAAAACTCAGCCTTGAGGCCGATGGCCGCTATGCTACAGCAGCGGAGCTACAGTTTCTCAAAAACTATCTCGCTACGGCTGAGCAGCGCATTAGTGCCTACGAAAAAATCCGTGATGCCCAGGAGACGATTATTGAGCAGGTGGATCAACAATTGTGCTCCCCAAACCCCCATATTTTCCGCAAAGGGAATCAAGACTATACCGCAGTCTGTCAGCGCGATCGCAGAAGTGTTTTGCGTCTGGCGGCAGCGGCAATGCTTTTTGCCGATTTAGATGCCCTGCGGGATGGGTTCTTGCTCTGGTACCGTACTATTATCAAGGCCTTTAAGGATGAAAAAGCGGCACGGGTGACGTATCAGGTTCTACCGACGGTCGTGAATCAAGTCCTTGGGGCGGAAGAAGCACCGTTGATGACGCCTGTCATGGCCTTAACCCAGTCCATTCTTGGGGAATAGCCAACAGCAAGCCAACGGTTCGGGTCGCCGATCCAAGGGTGCTGCTCTAAATGCGCTACCCTAGAATCACCAGCAGTGGATCGTTAGGTTAGGTGATGTTTTTCAGCAAGTTCCTTGGCGATCGCCGCTATAGTATTAACTGAGATTCGTTGGGATACACAAGGGCATGACCATATCGGCGCAATTGCTGCAACGAGCAGACTTGATCGGCACACAGGTAATTACCCGAGACACCGGTCGTAAACTGGGCGTCATTAACCAAGTTTGGGTGGATATTGATCAGCGGCAAGTGGTCGCCTTGGGTGTGCGCAATACGCTGTTTACCGGCGAGCAACGTTTTGTGCACCTCGACAGCATTAGTCAAATTGGGGATGTCATTCTCGTCGAAAACGACGATGCTGTAGAGTCAATGAATACCTATAACTACAGCACCCTTATTGATAACGAGATTGTTACGGAAACTGGCGAAATTTTGGGTAAGGTACGAGGGTTTAAGTTTGATCCTCAAACTGGGGAAATTACGGATCTAATTTTGGCCTCCCTAGGGCTACCGTGGATTCCAGCCCAACTCATTAGCACCTACGAGTTGCCGGTCGAGGAAATTGTCAGTACAGGCCCCGATCGCATTATTGTCTTTGAAGGGGCAGAAMCCCGCCTCCAACAATTGACGGTTGGCCTTCTAGAGCGCGTGGGGCTGGGGGCACCGCCGTGGGAAACCGATGAGGATGAATACTACCAACCGGTGACCCCTAGTAGTAATCAGTTGCCTTCTGGGGCGCGATCGCCAGTGTATCCTCCCCAGCGCAGCCGGGCTGAGTATCAAGATGATTGGGAAAATACCCCCCGCCGTCGCCGTCGTCAATCCGAGACCTATGATGACTACGACACCTCCTACGACGAGGAGTACGAGTATGAACCGGTGCGTCCACGGCAAGCCAAGCCGCCGGCTAAGGTTATCCCTGTTGATTTGCCTGAGTCTGAACCGCAATCAGACCCATGGGAGGAACCCCAGCCCATGAAACTAGAGCAGCGGCAGCAAGAAGAAGAATACGATTATTAGCGTTTGTTATCCCGAACAGACCTCTCTGATAGCACGATGGGTTTGGCGATCGGTAAACCTCATGGCCTTAGGGAGGATTACGTCGAAGGCTTACCTACGTGTGCTGCTCTAGTAAGGGAGATTGAATGCAATATATTTATCTGCATGGGTTTGCCTCGTCACCTCGCTCTAGTAAAGCACAGTACTTTAGCGATCGCTTCCGGGAGCTGGGGCTGTCCCTGCTCACGCCCGACTTGAATCAGGGGGATTTTTTTCACCTGAGCCTGAGTCGTCAAATTCAGCAGGTGATCTCTCTGCTGCGGCAGGACGAACTAGTAACGCTGATTGGTTCTAGTTTTGGTGGCTTGACGGCGGCATGGGTGGCGCAACGCTGCCCCCAAGTCAAGCAGTTATTTTTGCTGGCGCCGGCCTTTGAGTTTGCGGCGCAGTGGCTACCACGTCTGGGGTCTCAGCTTCACCAGTGGCAGCGTACTGGCTCGTTGGCGGTCTATCATTACACTGAACAGCGGTGGCTGCCCTTAAGCTATGGGTTTGTCGAAGATCTGCGCACCTATGATGACGCGGCGTTACAACGTCCAGTAGCAACGCTCATTTTCCACGGCACTGCGGATGATGTCATTTCAGTGGCGGCCAGTCGCCACTACAATGAAGGGCGGCCTTGGGTGAGCCGTGTCGAACTTGACAGTGACCATACCCTCACGAATGCCCAAGAGGCGATTTGGGGAATGATGTATCCTTTGATTTATCAGCAGTTACAGGTTGTGTCCTAAGGGTTTCATGTCTGACAGTGGCGATCGCCGGTTACCCCATACTGAAATAGATGCACCGACCCTGCGGCTGGGGCGCAATCCGGGACTACAAGTGCGCCATGATGAAGTTGAGCGTTCGTTGCTGACCCCCATGCTACAGCACTACGCCGATCTGAAGGATGCTTATCCCCAAGCGTTGCTGCTGTACCGCGTCGGTGACTTTTACGAAACGTTTTTTCAGGATGCCTGTACCGTTGCCCGCGAACTAGAACTGGTTCTAACAGGGAAAGAGGGGGGCAAAGAGGTCGGGCGAGTTGCCATGGCGGGGATTCCACACCATGCCCTAGAGCGCTATTGCCGCACCCTCATTGAAAAGGGCTATGCCATTGCCATCTGCGATCAAGTCGAAGATCCGGCGCAAGCCCAAGGACTCGTCAAGCGGGAAGTGACCCATGTGTTTACTCCGGGCACCGTTTTAGATAGCGAATTACTCCAACCCCGCCGCAATAATTTTCTAGCAGCGGTGATTCTCTCAGGCCATCACTGGGGGCTCGCCTATGCTGATGTCTCAACGGGGGAATTTTGTACCACCCAGGGGGGCGATCGCGCCGATTTAGTTGCCGAGCTAAATCGCCTCCAACCCGCAGAAGTCCTGATTCCCAGTGAGGCACCCGACCTCAACCGCCTGCTGCGCCCCCACGAGGCCAAAGAGCACCTGCCAGCAGACTTACCCAACCACTGGTGCTACACCCTGCGATCGCCCCACGACTTTCATGCCGCTGAAGCACGGCAACGCTTGTGTCAACGCTTTCAGGTGAAGTCCCTCGAAGGTTTTGGCTGCGAGCATCTCACCCTTGCCACCCGTGCCGCTGGTGGGCTACTGGCCTATTTAGACGAAACCCATCGCCAGCAAACCGTCCCCCTGCAAAACCTGAGCACCTATTCCCTACAGGAGTACCTCTTCTTAGATCCGCAAACCCGCCGTAACCTCGAGCTCACCCAAACCGTTCGTGATGGGAGCTTTCAAGGCTCCTTGCTGTGGGCGATTGATCGCACCACGACGGCCATGGGAGGGCGGCTCCTGCGGCGTTGGCTGCTGCAACCCTTACTCGATCTAGAACAGATTACCGCCCGCCATGATGCTATCGCTGAGTTAATGGCCAACAGTGGCCTGCGGCAAACTCTCCACCGCCATCTTCAAGAAATTTACGATCTCGAGCGACTCGCAGGACGGGCTGGCTCTGGAACGGCGAATCCCCGCGATCTCGCAGCATTGCGGGATTCATTTCGCACCTTAGTGTCCCTTGCGGCGGCTCTGAAGGAGGTACACTCTCCCTACCTGTGTGCCCTAGCAACGGTGCCCGCTGAGATTGAACAGTTAGGGGAAACCCTAGCCGCTGCCCTTGTGGAGCAGCCCCCCATCAGCTCGACTGAGGGAGGAATTATCCGCAGTGGCGCGTATCCCGATCTCGATCAGCAACGCCTGCAAATTGAGCAGGATCAACAGTGGATTCTCAATCTCGAAGCTCAAGAACGCGAACGCACGGGTATTCCCACCCTCAAAGTGGGCTATACCAAAGTTTCGGGCTACTACCTCAGTGTCTCCCGTGCTAAGGTGAGCCAAGTCCCCGACACCTACATCCGCAAGCAAACCCTCACCAATGAAGAGCGCTTTATTACCGCTGAACTGAAGGAGCGCGAAGCCCGCTTGATGGGGGCGCAAAGCCACCTTTTTGAGCTAGAGTACCAGTACTTTGTGCAGTTGCGTGAGCAGGTTGCCGCCCATGCTGCAACGATTCGAACCCTTGCCGCTGCGGTGGCCGCAGCGGATGCCCTCCTCAGCTTGGCAGAGGTGGCGCTGTACCAAGGCTACTGCCGCCCCCAGATGACCCTAGATCGGCGGCTTGAGATTTGCGCGGGTCGTCATCCCGTGGTCGAGCAACTGCTGCCCGCTGGGTTCTTTGTGCCTAATGAGACACGGCTGGGGGATAAGGCAGACTTAATGATCCTGACCGGCCCCAATGCCAGTGGCAAAAGTTGTTATCTGCGGCAAGTCGGACTCATTCAACTGCTGGCGCAAATGGGCAGCTATGTGCCTGCCACCCGCGCCACCCTTGGCCTTTGCGATCGCATCTTTACCCGCGTGGGGGCTGTTGATGATCTGGCGACCGGCCAATCCACCTTTATGGTGGAAATGAACGAAACCGCCAACATTCTTAACCATGCGGGGTCGCAGTCGTTGGTCTTGCTCGATGAAATTGGTCGCGGTACCGCTACGTTTGATGGCTTGGCGATCGCGTGGTCTGTGGCAGAATATTTGGCGACAACGCTGCGATCGCGTACGATTTTTGCCACCCACTACCACGAACTGAATCAACTGGCCTCGCTGTTGCCAAACGTGGCCAACTTCCAAGTGGTGGTGAAGGAACTACCGGAGGAAATTATTTTTCTGCACCAAGTGAAACCTGGTGGTGCCGATCGCTCCTATGGGATCGAAGCAGGGCGTTTAGCGGGCTTGCCTCCCGTCGTAATTCAGCGGGCACGGCAGGTAATGCAACAAATTGAAAAGCACAGCAAAATTGCGGTTGGCTTGCGCAAAAGTCCACTATACGACCCACAGGCTGCCGCAGCGCCAGATCAAGGAGAACTCCCCTTTTGATCCCATTCGTTAGAATTGAAAATGTAACGTTTTGTTAACTAGGGGGATCCGTGATTGTTCTGATGAAGTTACCCCCACCGCTGCGCCATACCCTCCTGAAGGTCTTGCTGGCGGGGCTGTTATTTTGGTCGAGCATTGCAGCACTGCTGCCGACACTACCCCTATACATTGCTGCCCAAGGAGGCAGCCCCCACCAAGTGGGGATTGTCATGGGTGCCTTTGCTGTTGGCTTAATCGTTTCTCGGTCGTGGCTAGGCCCATTGGCGGACAACCGCGGGCGCAAAATTACGCTCTTGATTGGCTTGGCGGTAGCGGCGATCGCCCCCCTTTTTTACATGGTCAGTCATAATGTGCCCCTCCTGATTGCGGTGCGCCTCCTGCATGGTGTAAGCATCGCAGGCTTTACCACAGGTTACATGGCGCTCGTGACCGATATTGCCCCACCTCGCCATCGCGGGGAAATCATTGGTTACACCAGCTTAGTCCATCCCATTGGGGTGGCCGTGGGGCCGAGTTTGGGCAGTTGGCTTCAGCACGCCTATGGCGATAACTGGGTCTTTGTCGTGGCCAGCGCCTTAGCGACCTTGGGAATCATTGCGGCGGCGGGGGTTCGCCCCGTTGCCCTAACCTCAGAGGGGATCGCTACTGATAACCATTCCAAACCCCTATTTTGGCGACTCTTGCTCTCAGAGCGGTTGCGGATTCCCACCCTAGTGATGCTCAGCGTGGGTCTCACCTTCGGCACGATTGCCACCTTTATTCCCCTCTTTATTGCTGCCGAACGGATCGATCTCTCTGCTGGCGTGTTCTACACCGCCGCGGCGATCGCCAGCTTTATGGGGCGGGTGGCCACCGGCTCAGCCTCCGATCGCTGGGGACGCGGCATTTTCATCTCCAGTAGTCTGGTGTGTTACGTCGTGTCTATGGTGTTACTGGCCCAAGCCGAAACACCCTTAGACCTTTTGTGGGCAGCCATCCTTGAAGGATTAGCCGGTGGCGTACTCATTCCCATGGTGGCGGCCTTAATGGCCGATCGCTCCCATCCTAACGAGCGGGGACGAGTCCTCAGCCTTAGCCTCGGCGGGTTTGACCTAGGGATGGCCTTGGCAGGACCGCTGCTCGGGGTCTTAATTGTGCCCCTCGGCTACCGCATTCTCTTTCGCATGGCCGCAGGGTTTAGTTTGCTAGGGCTAACCGTCTTCTTAACCGCTAGCAGCAAAAATATACCAGATTCCCTGCGCTTTGCCCTCGGCATGGGGCGCGATCGCTATGCCCTCTAGCAAGCCATTGGCGATGATTCTTCGCGATTCACAAGGGATTCGTTACAATTTGTTGAGATCACCCACTACAGAACGCCGCGTGTCAACTCCAGCTTCGGTTACCTTTATGCCCACAGGCAAATCCTATCGGTGGAATCGAGAACACTACTCGAAGACTCGCCGCTTTTTTGATATTTGGTTCTTTGTCTGGCGATTTCTGGGCGGTCGCTGGCTGTTGGGAAAGGCATGGAGTTACTGGGGGGGGATGACCGATGCCAAACGCGCCGCTCGCCGTCGCGCCCAAGCCATCTGGATTCGGGAAACCTTTCTCGACCTAGGCCCAACCTTTATTAAACTCGGGCAACTCTTCTCCACCCGCGCCGATCTCTTTCCCACCGAATACGTCGAAGAACTCAGTAAGCTTCAGGATCGGGTGCCCGCCTTTAGCTACGACCTTGTAGAAAAAATCATCTACGAAGACTTTGGCCGCCGCATTCCCGAACTCTTCCGCAGCTTTGACCCCATTCCCATGGCCGCTGCCAGCCTTGGCCAAGTCCACAAAGCCCAACTTGTCTCTGGCGAAGAAGTCGTGGTCAAAGTACAGCGCCCCGGATTACGGCAACTCTTCGACATTGATCTGGCCATTCTCAAAGGCATTACCCAGTATTTCCAAAACCATCCCAAATGGGGTCAAGGTCGCGACTGGATGGGCATTTATGAGGAGTGCTGCCGCATCCTTTACGAGGAGATTGACTACCTCAACGAGGGACGTAACGCCGATACTTTTCGGCGTAACTTTCGGGATCGCGAGTGGGTCTGTGTTCCGCGGGTCTATTGGCGGTATACCTCACTGCGGGTACTCACCCTTGAATACTTGCCCGGAATTAAAATTAGTCACTACGAGGCGCTTGAGGCAGCAGGATTAGACCGCAAGCGCTTAGCTGAGCTAGGGGCCAAAGCCTACCTCTACCAAGTGCTCAACGATGGCTTTTTCCACGCTGACCCCCATCCGGGCAATATTGCCGTTAGCCCCAGCGGCCAACTGATTTTCTATGACTTTGGTATGATGGGTCGCATCCAAGCGGTCACCCGTGACAAATTACTCAGAACATTTTTGAGTATTGCCCAGCGGGATGGTGAGCAGGTGGTGCAGTCCCTCATTGAGTTGGGGGCGTTGGTTCCCACTGGGGACATAGGGCCGGTGCGTCGCTCGATTCAATATCTTCTAGACAACTTTATGGATCAACCCTTCGAGGTGCAGTCCGTTGCCAAAATTAGCGATGATCTCTACGAAATTGCCTACGATCAACCGTTTCGCTTTCCCGCTACCTTTACCTTTGTCATGCGAGCATTTTCGACCCTAGAAGGGGTAGGCAAAGGACTCGACCAAGACTTTAACTTTATGCAAGTTGCTCAACCCTTTGCGAGTGAACTGATGACCAACGGAAATTTCTCAGACCCCAACAATGGCAGTCTCTTTTCCGAGATCAGCCGCCAAGCTGCCCAAGTGGGCACCAGTGCCATTGGCCTGCCCCGTCGCCTCGACGAAGTGCTCGATAAACTGGAAAATGGAGATCTACGGCTACGGGTACGCTCTAGTGAAAGCGACCGCATTTTACGACGCTTAAGTAATATTAATTTAGGCTTAAACTACGTTGTTCTCATTGGCAGCTTTTCACTGGCGGCAACGATTCTACTGGTCAACCAGTATATTTTGTTAGCGGGTGTGGCAGCCGCCTTAGCGGTATGGTTGGGTATCCTCTATTGGCGACTCATGCTTAAACTCGATAAGTATGAAAAAATGTTTTAGAATACAGCCCGGAATAGGAGGGTCATGGACGTTGCTGGCTTAACAGACTGTGGTCTCATTCGCAAAAGTAATCAAGATGCTTTTTACATTGACGAAAAGAATCATCGTTTTTTCATTGTTGCTGATGGAATGGGAGGACACGCAGGCGGAGAAGAGGCTAGCCGTCTAGCGGTAGAGCACATTTATCAGTATTTAGACGCTCACTTGCAAGAGTTAGAGTACGACCCAGTCACGCTGTTGCGTCAAGCCTTTCTGGCCGCCAATGAGGCCATTGTGGAACAGCAGCAGCAAAATGCTGGTCGTGCGGATATGGGCACTACGGCAGTTGTGGTGTTGTTAGATGACAGTCGGGATGGGGCATGGTGTGCCCACGTGGGGGATTCACGCATTTACCACTGGCGTAGGGATGAACTGCGCCAAATTACCCAAGATCACACCTGGATTGCCCAAGCAGTACAGTTGGGCAGCTTAACCCTTGAGCAGGCACGGCAGCATCCATGGCGGCATGTGCTCTCCCAGTGTTTGGGACGGGAAGATTTAAGCCAGATTGATATTCAACCCATTGATCTGGAGCCGGGCGATCGCCTGCTGCTGTGTACCGATGGTCTCACCGAAGAACTCACCGATGACGTGATTAGTATTTACCTCAGCGAGCCAAATGTGGAAAAAGCGGCCACGGCACTGGTCCATGCCGCTAAAAACCATGGTGGCCGTGACAATGTGACCGTTGTGGTCGTCGGAATTTAGGGTGTCAATAGTCGTTGGACTCGATCGCGATCGTCAAGATGCCCCACTAAGCGCCGGACGGGTCTAGGGTGTACCCGCACCAATGTGGGGGTAGCCGTCACCTGATCTTCTTCGGCAAACTCTGGTTGCTTTGTAACATCTACAACCTTAAGGGTATAGGGAACCGTTAAACACTGACTGAGAAGGGCATGGAGATTTTTTAGGGCATGCTCCACCGCACTGGTTTCACTTGCCACGTAAAGGCGCAAGACATAGCGGTCTGGTTCGGTGCGGCGGGGAATAAAACTACTGGCGGGGGAGACCTGCCGCAAATCATAGACCAAGTGGTGATGCTCCCACAGTTGTGGGAAATCGGCACGGTAAGACTCAATGGCAAGGCGATCGCACGGATGTTGCGGATCCTCCACCAATTGCCACAGCAGTGTTTTTTGATCTGGCAAGGCAAAAAGAGCATCTAGCAGCGGGCGGTGCGGCCATGCTAACGGATAGACCTCCGCTGCCACCCGTAACAGTTGTTGCTCCTCGTCAAACCAGTAATCAACCGCAGCACTGTAGCAGGGGACGAGAAATAACGGTGGCTCCCGCAGATCGAGGAGTTGCTGCAGCGCATGACAAAGGTCTTGGTGCCAGTGCCCTTGCTTGGTGCTATCGCGACAGAACACCACATCCTGACCAGGAGTAAACAGGGCAAGCCCTTTGTATAGTATTGGCCTGATCACAACCTTATTGAACCATTGCCGCAGCAGCCCCGATCGCAGAAGGAGTCCCCCTACACGCGACCCCGCAGGATTTGTGCCATTTCATTGGGCTTGGGCGAGTTTTCAATCGCCGTTTCCTCATCAATGCGCCCGGCCTCGTAGAGTTCGTAGAGGCACTGGTTCATGGTACACATCCCATCATAGGTACATTGGGGAATAATCGCCTCAATTTGTTCCACTTCCCCACGCAAAATGTAGTCTTTGATGGCATCGGTGTTGATCATGATTTCATGAATGGCTGCCCGCTTACCATCGGTGGTGCGCACCAAGGCTTGGGCAATCACGGCCACCAGTGACTCTGCCACCTGCATCCGCATCGGCCCCTGTTCATCAGGGTTATAGAGGTTGAGAATCCGCTCGATGGTTTTTACAGCACTGTTAGTGTGCAACGTACCAAAGACTAAGTGACCTGTTTGGGCGGCTTTGAGAGCCGTATTGACCGTTTCGCGATCGCGCATCTCCCCAATCAGGATAATATCTGGGTCTTCCCGTAGAGAGGCTTTGAGGGCATTATCAAATTTAAGGGTATGAATACCCACCTCCCGCTGGCGAATCATGGCTCGCCGACTTTGGTGAACAAATTCTATCGGGTCTTCAATGGAAATAATATGCTTGGGCATTTCTGTATTGATAAAATCCACCATTGCCGCAAGGGTGGTGGACTTACCAGAACCCGTGGGGCCAGTCACCAAAATTAACCCCTTATGGTAGTGACATAAATCCTTAAAGACTGGTGGCAAGTTCAATTGCTCAAGGGTGAGAATTTTTACCGGAATTAGCCGCAGCACCATGGCCGGCCCCTTCAGCGCCACAAAAATGTTGATCCGTACCCGACACATGCCTTCATACTGGTAAGCACCGTCGTACTCTAAATGGGTACGAAACTGCTCAATTTGCTGCGGTGAGAGCAACTCGTTTAACCAGTAATTAAAGGTTTCTTCATCGGTAACAGGGTAGTTAGTCACTTCTAGCTTGCCGCGATCGCGAAACCGTGGTGCCTCACCAACACCAACATGAATATCAGAGTAACCATGCTCAAAGGCTTCCCGCACTAACTGCTCCATCGTCGGCCCCGAAATCCGTGCTGCGGGGGTGGGCATGGACTGAGTGGGAACCATTTGCTGTGGCATCCCTTGCGGGGGAACCCCTTGGGGCGGCATCGGGCGTGGTGGTATCCCCTGCGGAGGAACGCCTTGGGGCGGCACCGGGCGCGGTGGCATCCCCTGCGGGGGAACGCCTTGGGGCGGCATCGGGCGCGGCGGCATCCCTTGCGGGGGGGCACCTTGGGGCGGCATGGCCGGAGTGCTTCCCGCAGGACGTGGCGGTGGCATAGGTGGTGTATTGGGAACACGGGGKGGGGGCGTTTGGGGATTCGTCATGGCTACTGCTCACAATGCATTAGGTTAATTTCAGTGTGCCACTCTTACTCAAGCACCTTGGCCGTCGTAATATTTCTGTTACAGAGAGTTAACTTTGCCGTCCCTAAAAAGTCAATCCCCGCAGGGCTTATGGCAAAGCGATAGGGCAGCACCTCAACCCCCATGGCTACCGCTGTGCGCAACAGCTCACCATAGGTGGGATCAGCACTATCCCCAGGGGCAAAGCGATCGCAATCACCACGGTTAATAAAGTACACCATGCACACGCGAGCCTGCGGCTGAGTTTGGCGCAGCCATTGTAGTTCCCGCAAATGTTTCTGCCCCCGGGTGGTGACGGTATCGGGAAAGAGGGCTAAGCCAGAGCGCGCCCATGTTGTATTTTTGACCTCCACATAGGCTGGGGGCTGCTGCGGGTGCCCTGTCAAGAAAAAGTCGATACGGCTACGCTCCTGACCGTAGGGAACTTCCCGCTGGTGGTTGGCATACCCCGCCAACTCAGGCAGTTTCCCCGCGGCTAAGGCAGAGGCTATGACCTTGTTGGGTAACCCTGTATTCACCCCTACCCATGTGCCATCGACAAAAATCATTTCCCATGTATAAGCCAGCTTGCGTCTTGGATCGGGATGATAGGAGACCTGCACAGGTGCCCCCACTTCACAAATACCCGTCATCGGGCCTGTATTGGGACAGTGAGCAACGATGCGATCGCCACTGCTCAACTCAATCTCGGCAAAAAAACGCTTGTAGCGCCGACACAGAACACCTGCTTGCAAGGGAGGATAGGCATACCGCCAAGAGTCTTGAGAATGGAGGCTGACGGCCAAGGACTGCACCTACAAACTGTGCCTAAAAAATAAGAACCTATGCATCCATAAGTAAGATGCCAGCTCCTAAAATAAAATAGAAGCTGACACCTTACAACTTATTAAAGGAGATTTAAGGTTAAGGTCTATATGCGCTGACCTCATTTCAATATCCTTGATTTTGGCATCACTTCTCGGAGAGATCAGGATTCTCTAATCTTTTCTTTATATTTCCTAAGACTACGGCTTTGTTACATACTGGCTCAATATTTCCTCATTTCCTCTGGATCTGAACTATGGGGGACTAGGAAATGATCCCTAATAACGTAATATTAAGATGTATGTCGCAAATCTTAAGAATTCTGTGGTATGACAACCGAAACCCCTGACGATACCCTGCTGGATCGGTTTGAGTGTCGCGCCTGCGGCTACGTTTACGAACCTGCTAAAGGGGATAGCACCCGTGCCATTGCAGTGGGCACTGCCTTTGCCGACTTGCCCATTACCTGGCGCTGTCCAGTGTGTGGTGCTCCCAAAAAGCAGTTTAGTAATATCGGACCGGTGGGTTCCCCCTCAGGGTTCAAGGAAAACTTAAACTATGGCTTTGGGGTCAATACCCTGACCCCCGGCCAAAAAAACCTACTGATCTTTGGTGGTCTTGCCATTGCTTTTCTTTTTCTACTGAGTTTCTATAATGTTCGCTAAGCAAATTCATTCCCACCGTCAAAATATAACTAAGCTCACCCGTAGCGTACTGATCATGGTGGCACTGTGGCTATCTCTGACAGCCCATGCCCTTGCGGTTCCTAGCCTTGAGTACAACCCGTGGGAGGCGCTGCAACTGCCCACCACGTCGACAATTCTCGATATTAGTTTTATTGATGCCAACCATGGCTGGCTGGTAGGGGCTAACGCTACCCTGATGGAAACTCGTGATGGTGGCCGGACGTGGGAACCCCGCACCCTTGTGTTAGATAACCCAGACTACCGCTTTAACAGTGTCAGCTTTAAGGGGAATGAAGGCTGGATTGTTGGTGAGCCGCCAATTATGCTGCATACGGAAGATGGCGGTCAGTCGTGGAATCAAATTCCCCTTAGCCCCAAACTCCCAGGAGCACCCCGCTTCATTAAGGCGCTGAGCAACGGCCAAGCGGAAATGATGACGGATGTCGGTGCTATCTACCGCAGCCAAGATGGGGGCAAAAACTGGCAGGCGCTTGTACAAGAAGCCATCGGCGTGATGCGTAACCTGAATCGCTCGCCGGCTGGCGAATATGTGGCTGTGTCTTCGCGGGGTAGCTTTTACTCGACGTGGCAGCCGGGGCAAGCAGCATGGGAACCCCATAACCGCACCAGTTCACGGCGGGTTCATAATATGGGCTTTACGCCCAACGGCGCTCTGTGGATGATTGTTAATGGTGGCAAAATTGCCTTTTCTGACCCCCAAAACCCCGATGAATGGGGGGAGCTACTAAGTCCCCTGCGGCGCAATAGTGTTGGGCTGCTAGATCTCGCCTACCGTACCCCCGAAGAAATATGGTTGGCGGGAGGGAGTGGTGTGCTGCTCTGTAGTTTTGATGGCGGCCAAACGTGGCAGCAAGATATGGATGTGAAACAGGTGCCCTCCAATTTTTATAAGATTCTCTTTTTTAGCCCGCAGCAAGGCTTTATCATTGGTCAGCGGGGGATTTTGCTGCGCTATGTCAGCGACGTGGGCTAGTGGATCCGCGCAGAAAATAAGGGGCGAGGGGGTCAGCCCCTTTACCTTCAAAACAGGGTGGTAGAATTGAGGCAACTGGGCAGTATTCAGGTTTTTCTATGCTTTCCCTTGAGACTGTGGTTGATGCACCTGTATCCCACGTACCGCCAGCGATCGCGCACATTTTAGTGATTGAAGATGAAGATTTAATTCGAGAAACGTTAGTTCTTGCCCTTCAGGATGAGGGTTTTCAGACAATTACAGCAACGGATGGTCATGAGGCACTGAGTCTCATTAACTCCCATCTTTTTAGGTCTCATGCAGACCTGAACCCAACAATAGACTTGATTGTTTTGGACTTGATGCTGCCGGGGGTGAGCGGCTTGGATCTCTGTCGCCTGATTCGGCGTGAAGGGTGTACTGTACCGATTCTCATGATCAGTGCCAAAGGAAGTGAAATTGATCGGGTAGTCGGTCTAGAAATTGGTGCTGATGATTACCTCTCAAAGCCCTTTGGTATGCGCGAAATGGTAGCTCGCTGTCGAGCGCTGTTACGACGGGTTCAGCCTCAGCACTTTGCTTCACCGCCGGTGCTGCGGTTTCAGGAACTGTGCCTGTATCCTCAGGAGTGCCGTGTGACCTTACGGGGAGAAGAGGTGAATTTATCCCCCAAAGAGTACAAGCTATTGGAGCTATTTATGCGCCAGCCACGCCGGGTGTGGTCACGGGAGCAGTTGTTAGATCAGGTGTGGGGGCACGATTTTATTGGTGACAGCAAAACCGTGGATGTTCACATTCGCTGGCTACGGGAAAAAATTGAAGTGGATCCTAGTCATCCCGAGTACATCCTAACGGTCAGGGGGTTTGGTTATCGCTTTGGTTAAGCCACACCAAGACAACAGCCACCACAAGGCTAGGAAACAGCACCAGAGCCAAGATCACGCCTAACGTCGGTGGTAGCGGATAGAGGGGTGCCACTGTCTTCAGGCCAACGGCTATCCCCAAGGAGGCTAAAAAGACCCCCAGTAACCACCTGAATTCTGCCCAAAATGGGTTAGCCATTCCCTTAAGCTCCCGGTAAGCCTTGAACCGCTGTCACAATTGCAAATACCAAAAACAGGGCGCCCCCCCCCAAGGTTAGGGTTCGTTCTGAAATCTTACCGGCAATCAAGCTGCCCCCCAGAACGGCAATGAGCGCACAAATGCCATGCCCCGCAATGGCTCCTAGGGCTACTCCCCACGGGTTATAGGTGGCGGCAAGGGTAATCGTGCCAATTTGGGTGCGATCGCCCCATTCAGCGACAAACGTCAAACTAAAGGCTTCAACAACTGTGGCCCAGATGGGATTATTGCCCCAGCGACTGAGGTTGGCCTCAGCTTTCTCAACGGTTTCCGCCGCTGCTTCACATTCATCTTCGCAGGGGCTATCAGCCATACGCCAGCCGTGAATCAGCATTTTCAGGCCAAAGATAGTGAACAGACCAATGGCAGCATAAAACGTAAACGCCTTGGGCAGCAGGCTAAACACCTTACCTACGGCGATTGAGAGCAAGGTCATGACAATAAGGGCAACCCACACTCCAATAAATACCCACCGCTTGGGGTGCCGGGCAGCTAAGATCATCCCAATAAAGAAGGTTTTATCCCCTAACTCGGAAATGGTAATTAGGGTGAGGCCTGCCGTAAACGCCGTTAGCATTTAGAATAAACTCGAACTGTTGCCAAACTCTAAGCTAGCACGCACTCATGATGGCAGAACCCAATTTAGCGGCTGTGTTGAACCAAGTGGATGTGCCTGTCGATTGGCTAGGGCTGCGCTACGTTGATGAAACACTGATAACCCGCAGTGCCCGGGATGGTCAGCCAGACATGAACCAAAGGGTACGCCAGCGGGGTGTGATGGTGGACGTTCTGGTGAATGGCCAGTTTGGTTACGCTGCCACTGCCCAATTGGCACCCGCCGCCATTCATGATGCCATTCGTAAGGCCTACAACCAAGCCAAGGCAGCAGCCCCATGGCAACTTTTTGGCTTTACGAGGGCGGCGCGGGGGGTTGCCCAAGGAACCTACCGATCGCCCCAACAGCAACCCTTTGATCGCTTATCACCTAGGGAGGTGAGCGATCTGTTGGTGCGGCTGTGCCAAGACCTCGATGTGGCCGATGCGATTGTCCAAACGCGTGCCTTTGTGCAGACGGTGGAGACAACCAGCCAATGGCTTACCAGTGATGGCAGTACCGTTGAGCAGCAATTTTACCAAGTGCTCACGGATATGAGTGCCACCGCCCAAGCAGCGGGGGTGGTGCAGCAGCGCACCGATCACGGGTGGCTGGCTCGCTGCTATCAAGGCGGCCTAGAGTGGGTTGAGCCGCAGGCGATGAGCGATCGCGCCCGTTATATTGGCGAGCAGGCGGTGGAACTGTTGAGCGCACCCGAGTGCCCCGAAGTCACCACAACCCTCGTTTTGGCGCCCGATCAGATGATGTTGCAAATTCACGAGAGCATTGGCCATCCCCTCGAGTTGGATCGTATTCTTGGAGATGAGCGCAATTACGCAGGCAGTAGCTTTATTCGGCTAGAGGATTTTGGTCAGCGCCAGTACGGATCGCCGTTACTGAACGTCACCTTTGACCCGAACGTCACCGGTGAACTTGCCAGTTATGCCTTTGATGATATTGGCGCAGCCGCAGAGCGCACCTACCTGATTAAAGAAGGGCGCTTGCTGCGCGGGCTAGGTAGCCTTGAAAGCCAGCAGCGGGCTGGGGTAGTGGGGGTAGCAAATGCGCGGGCTAGTTCGTGGAACCGCCCCCCCATTGATCGCATGGCAAACCTGAACATTGAGCCGGGGCACACCAGCTTTGAGGACATGATTGCGGGGATTGAATCGGGAATCTATATGGAAGCTAATCGCTCGTGGTCTATTGATGACTATCGCCTGAAGTTTCAGTTTGGTTGTGAGTATGCCAAGCTCATTGAACAGGGTCGCCTAACGCGCACCGTGCGTAACCCTAATTATCGCGGCACCACCCCTGACTTCTGGCATAACCTCATTGCGGTTGGGGATGCAACGACAACAGAGATGTTCGGCACCCCCTTCTGTGGTAAAGGCGAACCCAACCAAGCCATTCGGGTGGGTCATGCCTCACCTGTTTGTGCCTTTGCCAATATCCAAGTGTTTGGTGGAGTTTCCATTCGATCGCCTTCCCCCTGAAGAGGAAGGCGCGCTGCCTTTTGCGTCGGGACTAATACCGACGGCTCGTTTCCATTCGATCGCCTTCCCCCTGAAGAGGAAG
>NZ_JAKLTV010000005.1:0-107447 GCF_022698185.1 Synechococcus sp. PCC 6717
CGCCATTACAATCCGCGTTGAWAAACCTGATAGCTGGAAGTCATCGGGGAAGCGGACGAAGCGAGGCTTGTTCAGGACTGCTCAGAATTGGTACATCAACGCGGATTGTAATGGCGCTGCCAACATCCTGCGTAAAGTAGCGACGATGCTTGGATTGAGTCTGAGCGGAGTTGGTAGGGGGTCTTTGACTGCCCCCACCCGTATTAAGTTGTGGGTGACAGCTCAAGGGAAAAGCGAAGCAACGCGGCTTCAGCCCGTTGCGTAGCATCCTTTGGGAATCCCCTCTCTTTCAAGGAGGAGAGAAGTCAAGTCTAGTCTAGAGGGGCTTACTCTAAGCTGGCGATCGCGATGTTCCTACGGGATGCGCATAGGAATGCACAACCTCTTGATAGCACACCTCAAGGCGATCCAGATTGCGACTCAGGCTATAGCTTTCGAGCACTCGTTTCCGTGCTTTTTCCCCCAGTAGCCGGATCATCTCTGGATGGTGGTAAAACATGGGTAGTAAGGTTTGGAGTTGGGTCTTAACATACTGTGGATTCAGCACAATCCCTGCTCCCGTCAGAACTTCGCCATCAGCGCCTACATCCGTGGCCAAGCAAGCTAAACCACAGGCCATTGCCTCCAACAGCGACAGAGATAGCCCTTCAATTTGCGAAGGCAAAATAAAGACATCACAGCCGCGCAGGATCTCCAACCGTCGCTGATCGTCCACTACCGAGCCTAACCAGAGAATATTGTGTTCAGGACCATAATGTGCCATTAAGGATGGCATGAGGGAACCGCCACCTACCATCAGGAGTTTGCAATCCTCCGGCATATCTGCGGCGCACCACGATCGCAGGAGCGCCTCAACATTTTTTTCAATGGCGATTCTGCCCTGATAGACGTATAAATAGCGCGCCTTAAACTCGTCCTTGGCACCTGAATGTCCAGGGGTGTACTTGCAAGTATCCACGCCATTGGGAATGATCAGCAGCGTCTGCGCACCAACCCCAAGACGCATTAACAACTCTTTCTGTGCCTGCGAAAAAACGATTACACGGTCGTAATTAGCAAGAAACGGGGCATAGAGTTGATAGGTCATTAAGGCGGTGCCTGCCGAGAGGGTGCGATACTTTTCGCTATAGGCAGGGTGAAACGTTGCCACCAAAGGGATTTTTAACTCAGCACAAATATCCGGCAGAAAAAAGTCAAGGGGCGAGAGCGTTAACGAGGCATGGACAACATCCGGTTTGAGCTTTTTTAGGGAGTCTACCAATACCTTATTCGCCCGCAGAGACGGGAGCGTATAAACCTGTGACTTGTAGAGGCATGGCAGTGGAACATCGGGGCACTCGCCGTCTTGCTCCACTTCATTTTCATCCTCTTGGGCAAAGTGCAAAAAGCTGACCTGATATCCCCGGTCTAGCAGGCCGTTGGTAATTTCCCGACTGTAGGTAACGTTACCGCAGGGGGGAGATTTTTTGCCTAACCATGCAATATGAAGAGTCACACATTATTCCTTTTAGCTTATTCGGCGGGTAACCCCACACCTTTCCTTTACCCTATAGGAGTGCTGGACAATAGGCCACAGCGGAGATGGCATATTCTCAAGGCACCGTATGATTATGATAATGGCAGGGAACACCAGCCTTCTCAGGCCAGACGGAGAATGATAACTACAGTGGTGCTCAAGGATAACCGGTGAATATCGGTGGTGCGAATGGATACATGGTGCAGGGTCATCGCGTTTTCCCTTGGTTAGTTGGTCTCCTGCTTGGGACGCAGCTGATCTGGGAAATCTGTGAACACGCGCTCGCCAGCGGTGACACCCGTGATGATTTGGGTTTGATCTTGCCAGCTACTGCCGATGGTGACGGGGCGAAACTCCGGTTTGTTATCCGCACCCACGACGTAAACGCCGGTCTTGCCCTTTTCGACAGCGATCGCCACTGTTGGCACTAGGAGGGCATTCGCCACTTTTTGACCAAGGAAATCCAAATCGACATTCATCCCGGAGCGCAGTTCCGCTAGCCCCGACAGGAGGGACACCCGCACCTGAAAGAAGGTAACATTTTGCTCCACCACAGCTTCGGGAGCGATCAAGCGCACCCGCCCCTGAAACGTTCGCCCGGGGTAGGCATCGGCGCGAATTTCCACGGGCTGCCCCAATTGTACTTGGCCAATATCAACCTCTGGCACTTCTGCTAAGATTTCTAACCCTTTAGCGATCGCCACAATTGAGGTAGAAGTAGCCGATGTTGTTGTTGAGGCAGAGGTGGTTGGAGTCACAAAAGCCCCCGGAACAGCATATTTCTGGGTAATAATTCCATCGAAGGGGGCGCGGATCACGGTATCTTCCAAGGCCACCCGTGCAGCTTGGACTTGGGCTTGCGCTGCGGTTACTGCCGCCTCTGCTTGGCGGATATCTTCACTACGAGAGCCTCGCTGCAACAGTTGCAGACGCTTTTGGGCTTCGTTTAAGGTCGCGATCGCATTGTCGCGGTTGGCAATAAGTTCATCTAGGGTATCCCGCGGAATCACCCCTTCGGCAGCTAAGGCTTCATTCCGGTTCAGCCGTTCTTGGGCTAATTTGGCGCGGGAGGCGGCAGCACGGACTTGAGCTTGGGCTTGAGCAATTTCCTCGGCTCGGTTGCCAGCAACGGTGCGATCGCGCCGGGCAATGGCATCAGCTAAGTTGGCTTGGGCTTGGGCAAGCTGTGCCCGCTCATCACGGTTGTCCATGCGGGCAATCACCTGACCTGCCCTCACGGCATCTCCCTGCTCCACGTAGAGGTCTGTGAGTAACCCTGAGCGCTTAGGGCTGATGTTGACCGTTTGCACCGGTACCACCTTCCCAGTGGCAGCAACCCGGGCAACCAAATCACGGCTATCCATCACCGGCACCGTGTAGCGATCTACGTCAAGGGGGCTGTGGCGCGATCGCCACACAATCAGACTACCGCTGGCAATGAGGCCAGCCACAATGCCCCCAATCAGCAGCGATCGCCACCGTTGCAAGGGTTTACCAACAAAGGGGATAAAGGCCGCCATGGATATTTTTGCAATGTTTTACCCATTCTAACGTTATGTTACGGGTTTGCCGCAGTTCCCCCACCCTTAGCAGTTTAGAGAGTAGGGGCATTCAAGTGCTGGTAAGTGCTGGGTAGTCATGGTATAGTAATTAATCCAAGGACGCATAGCTCAGTTGGTTAGAGCACCACGTTGACATCGTGGGGGTCACTGGTTCGAGTCCAGTTGTGTCCATCAAGGTTCAGAGGCTACAGCCCAGTTCTCAGCAGCACTTATGGGATAGTTCCCTTAGATATTTCTAGCCGCTATTAGCTATCTTTAGGGACGCCCGCCGCTATGCCTTCGGCACGCTACGCAAACACCACCCCCCAAGCCTCAACGGTTATGGGCGGAGCATTGCGACGGATCTTAGTAGGGAGTTCTTTGCTAGAATAGGAACTGCGGCAAAAACTTGCCTAAAGTGAAAATGGCGAGATAGAAACTACTCTAAACTGCCAGCCAGCACAAGCTATTAGGCTCCTTGCTCTCAAAAAAAATTTTTCAGGAGAACACGAATGACAAAGCGTGATCATAGCAAAGTATATAACGTCACCTTAGTCAATGAACAAAAGGGTCTCAACAAAACCATTCGGGTTCATGCCGATGAATACATCCTCGATGCCGCCGAGGCTCAAGGTATTCCACTGCCCTACTCCTGTCGTGCTGGAGCCTGCGTCAACTGTGCAGGTCGCATCCTCAAGGGCACCGTTGACCAGTCTGATCACTCGTTCCTAAAAGAAAAGGAACTAAAAGCTGGTTTTGTACTGTTGTGTGCTGCTTACCCTACGTCTGATTGCGTCATTTCTACTCACGAAGAAGATAATTTACTTAACTTAACTTAAGTTTAATCAAATTAATCTTGAGTTGGTTTGTTGAGTTTTGTTGATGGTTTGAATTAGAAAGTTGTTGGCTATTTGTTCATTTTTTTCAAGTCATTAACTTTTCTGAAGTTTTCTTTCATAATTAGGTCGTCAAACCTTAATATAATCATCACATCACATCATTCTTGTAGTGGTGCAGGATATTTGCAGCCGTGTGGAGCCTTGTCGCCACAGCAGCCCAGCAAGGTGATGTCTTAACTTACGTGCTGGCGATCCTTGGGGTTCTGCGGATCTTGGGGCAAAGGCGGCAGTTTGGAGGTCGGTATGATGACATCAGATCGGGGGTTGAGCAGTAGCACGGAGCCGCAGTTTGTAGATGCGGTGCAGCCGGAGCGTCTTTTGCAACAACTGGCAACGTCGGGGGGGACAGGGTGCTTCAAGCTAACGGTACAGCAGCAGCAGTGGTTTTTGTATCTGCATCAAGGCAGTCTTATTTATGCCACCCATAGTATTGATCCGGGCGATCGCTTCGAGCGACACCTGCGGCGTTTGAGTCAGCAGGTGCCAAGACTAGATCGCGATTTACGAGCACAGGTACGACAGCAGTGGGAGTTGGCGAATACCCCCACCCCCATTTACGAATACGAAAGTCTGCGCTGGCTCCTCAAGGAAGGTATCATCACCCCTGAGCAGTTTCGCCAAGTGGTAGAGGGACTCATTCTAGAAGTCCTCGAATCATTTTTGCACCTGACGAAAGGGCAGCACCAGCTTGTCTCCTACTTTGATGTTCCCATCGCTACTCATTTTGATACAGCGCGTTTAGTCGCTGCTTGTAAAGCTCAGATTCAGCAGTGGTTAAGCTTAGGGCACAAAATTACATCCCCGTTTCAGCGGCCCTACTTTTTTAGCAGTGCCCAAGTCAATCTGACGCCGGAACAACAGCAACGGTTAGGGTCAATGCTGCGGGGGTTTAGCTTCCGTCATTTGGCGGTACTGATGAATCAGGATGAAATTTCTCTGGTGCGCAGTCTCCTGCCCTTGATTGAAAAGGGGGCTGTTGTGGTGCGTGAACCCCAGCGTCCCTTTGATCTTCTCCCTAACTTTGATGCCAGTCTATTGCAGGAACTGGTGACCACAGAGGATGCTGACAGCCAAGATCTAACCAGTGGCTTTTTCACCTCCCAAGTTCCCAACCGTACTTTTACCATTGTCTGCATTGACGACAGCCCTACCATGCTCAATGAAATCAAGCGGTTTTTGGCAGACGATGCGTTTCAGGTCATTGCCCTGAGTGATTCGGTTAAAGCATTAATGGAGGTGATGCGGCTCAAGCCTGATTTGATTCTGCTCGATGTGGGAATGCCTAACATTGATGGCTATAAGTTTTGTAAGGTCATTCGCAATCATCAACACTTTAAGTCTCTACCTATCATCATGGTTACGGGGAACACAGGGTTGATTGACCGGGCAAAGGCACGCCTTGTGGGGGCAACAGACTACATGACCAAGCCCTTTACCCAAGCAGAGCTACTGAAAATGGTTTTTCAGTACCTAACGTAGTGGTGGATTGCCTGACCACTGTATATTGACAACTGTATATTGACATTTACTGATGGTTTTTATTGTTTGGGAGGCGGCATGAGTACGGTCTTGGTTGTGGAAGATACCCCCTCAGAAATGGCTTTGATTGCCTCGTTTTTGAAGGACAGCGGCTATACGGTCATTTCAGCTACGGATGCGAAGGAGGCACTACAAAAAGTGACGCAGTACAAGCCGGATGTTGTGGTTACCGATGTGGTTATGCCGGGGATGAGTGGCTTTGAACTCTGCCGTAGTCTCAAGAAAAATCCGGAAACTGAAAAGTTACCGATTATTGTGTGTACGTCCAAAAATCAAGAATTGGATCGTCTCTGGGCGATGAAGCAGGGAGCAGATGCCTACATCACGAAGCCCTTTAATCGGGAGGATTTGTTGCGGGCGTTGAAATCAGTGGTGGTTTAGCTATGACCCAAGCAGTTGCTGATGTTCATGTTAAGGGTCTGAGCGGGAGCGATGCCTATCTACGGCTCATCGTGAACGATCGCCTCACCGCATTAGTTCCCATGGTGGATGCCCAACAGGTGATGGTCGTTGCCCCTGACCAATTGACCGTGATGCCCAATATGCCGGGGCTAGTGATGGGCTTGCTGAACTACCGCAACCGCGTGGTTTGGGTTATTGATCTGGGTCAGTTATTGGGGCTAGACCCCCTCAGCAGCGATTGCCCCTACTATACCGTTGCCCTCATACGGTTATCGGAAAAACGGCTAGGTGTTGCCGTTAGTGATGTCCGTGGCATTTTACGCCTAGCCCCCGGAACGATTCAGTCGCCGGTGGGTACCGTGAGTGCGGCTTTGGTGCCCTATCTGAAAGGGTGCTGTCTGGTGGACGGCCAGATGTGTTTCGTGCTCGATGCTCAGGCGATCGCCAGTGCGCCCCTCGGGGCGATGACTCCTGTTGATGCTGGATAGTTGACTATTTTGCCGTTAGGATGTGTGAACCATGACCACTGCTAAACCGCCCGTAGAGGTGCCTGAACTGCCCCCCTCGGTGATGAACTACCAGTTACCACCGCTGCCAGAGCAGCCAGCGTCAACACCGCAGGAGCACTTCAGCAAAGAACCAGTACCGCCCCCCAAGCCCAAGCAGTGGGGACTGCGGCCAAAGTTGATTACAACTGCCGTGGCTCTGGCAACCCTACCCATGGCGGTGGTGGGCTTCACGGCCAATGAACTGACGCGCCAGCAACTCAGCCAGCAAGTGTTACAGCTACAGCAGCAGGGCACTAGAAGTGCCGCAATCCAGTTTGAGGCGTTTTTGGCCGAGCGCCGTGGCGATGTTCGGGTGCTGGCGTCTCTATTTGCCAGTCGCTATGGGAGCGAATTACAGGCCGGGCAGCGACAACCCTTACAACAGGTGCTCAACCAGTTTTTAGATGCCTACCCCGCCTACGACAGTGCCGCAATTATTGCCAATGAT
Organism: Synechococcus sp. PCC 6717; assembly: GCF_022698185.1. NCBI lineage: Bacteria > Bacillati > Cyanobacteriota > Cyanophyceae > Synechococcales > Synechococcaceae > Synechococcus > Synechococcus sp. PCC 6717. The sequence goes on from NZ_JAKLTV010000005.1 coordinate 6,894, forward strand.
GGCCGTGGCACAGTGATGGCACAATCCGCAGCGGGGAATAGATTAGCAAATAACATCCTACAGAATCACGAGTACTTTAAGCTCGCCATTCAAACCCGTGGGCCGGTGATCACCGTTGAGCCAACCCTTTCGTTGCCGGATCGTCCCTTAGGGATGTTTGTAGCGGCACCGCTGATCAACCCTCAGACCAATCAAATCACTGCGGTTCTGCGCTTACGGGTACCCCAAAGCAGTATTGATCAGTTTTTGAAAACCTATGGCCAAGGCGATCATCACGGATTTTACCTCGTGGAGCCAAGGGGGACAATCTTTGCGTCCTCGCTGCCTCAATTGCAGGGTCAGTCGCTGCAGAGCGTATTTCCCAAACTGGCTGAGCGACAGGCTACGGAAGCTGCCAATACCCTCACTGAAAAACGGCAGTCTGACGGGCGATCGCAAATGGTTAGCTCTACAAGCATCTCACAGCCCTTTGCCAGCATTGTTCTGAGTACCGATGAAGCCTACGCCCTCAGGCCACTGCAAAACCTGACGTGGTCGCTACTTTTGGGGATGGGGGGCACTGCCCTAGTAGCAGGGGCGATCGCCATCTACCTGAGCAACCGCGCCCTCAAACCCCTACTGCAAGCCACCAAAGCAGTGATCCAAATTGGCCAAGGGGCACTGGACACCCGCATTCCAGTGCAGGGCGATGACGAACTCGCAACCTTGGGGCGCACCATTAACCAAATGGCTGAGCAGCTACAGAACTCCCTTGAACAAACCACGGCTAACGCTCGGCGAGCGCAGCAACTGCGGGATATTTCCTTCCGCCTTGCCCAGCAGCAGGATCGTCCCGCCATTCTCCAGACCCTTGTGGACGATGCCCGCGAAAGCTTGCAGTGTGATCGGGTGATTGTCTATGAGTTTGATGACAATTACATCGGCACAGTCGTTGCAGAGTCGGTTGGTCGCGAGTGGCCCAAAGCCCTTAATCAGGTGATTGATGATCCGTGCTTCCGGCAAAATTGGGCTAAAGCCTATGCCAATGGCCGCATTCAAGCCACCACGGATATTCTCAATGCCAATTTAACAGAGTGCCACCTCAAGCAGCTTGCTCCCCTCAAAGTTCGTGCCAACCTAGTGGTGCCCCTACGGGTAGAGCAGAAGTTAATTGCCCTCCTGATTGCCCATCAGTGCAGCGAACCGCGCTCTTGGCAGCAAGTAGAAATTGACTTTTTCCAGCAGCTTGCCACCCAAGCAGGTCTGGTGTTGGAGCGGGCTAACTTTCTGGCTCAAACCATCGCTGCCCAGCAAAATGCTGAACGCCTTGCCCAAGAGCAGCGTGCACTCACCGAACGGATTCAATCGCAGCTCATCAACTTGCTGAGCGAGGTGGAGGCCGCCTCCCAAGGGGATTTGACGGTACGGGCAGACATCACCGCCGATGAAATTGGCACCGTTGCCGATATTTTTAACTCCCTGATTGAGAGCCTGCGGGACGTGGTGGTGCAAGTGAAGGCCACCACCGCAAAGGTGAACGCTCAGCTCATGGATGATGAGGCTGCCATGAAGCAGTTGGCCGAGGAGTCGTTGCGCCAAGCCAAGAAAGTGAAACGGATGCTAGAGGCGGTGGAGCAAATGTCCACTTCGATCCAATTGGTGGCCGACAGTGCCAACCAAGCAGCGGATGTGGCGCGGCAAGCCTCAGAGCGCGCCCTCAGCAGTGGGGAAACCATGGATGAAACGGTGCAGAGTATTCTGCATCTGCGCGAAACTGTCGCCGAGACCGCCAAAAAAGTCAAACGGCTCGGGGAATCCTCGCAACAGATTTCCAAGGTGATCTCCCTGATCAACCAAATTGCGCTGCAAACGAACCTTTTGGCCATCAACGCCAGTATTGAGGCGGCGCGGGCGGGCGAAGAAGGCCGTGGGTTTGCGGTGGTTGCGGAAGAGGTGGGGGAACTGGCGGCGCGATCGGCGGCGGCAACCCGCGAAATTGAGCAAATTGTGGAAACGATTCAGCAGGAAACAAACGAGGTGGTACGCGCCATGGAAACCGGCACCGCTCAGGTGGTGGAAGGCACCCGTTTAGTGGAAGTGACCAAGGAAAACCTTGAGCAGATTGTGCAGGTGTCGCAGCACATTGATGAGTTGGTGCAGTCGATTTCCCAAGCTACTATCTCCCAGTCGCGTACCTCGAATACGGTGAATACCCTGATGCACGATATTGCCAAGGTATCGGAGGGGATGTCCGCCACATCGAAACATATTTCCGAATCCTTGCAAGATACGGTGGCTGCTGCGCAGGAGTTACAAACCTCAGTCAACATCTTTAAGGTCAGCTCTGAGGTGTAGCAATGCTGGAACTCGGCCCTGACGAAGCCGTTCGCTTGCAGTTTTTAGAGGAGGCACAAGACTACCTACAAACCATTGAGGCAGGAGTTCTGGAACTGGTCGCCACACCTAGCACTCAAGTCATTGATGGGGTGTTGCGCGCAGCCCACTCGATTAAGGGTGGGGCAGCCATGATGGGCTTTACGCTCCTCAGTGACTTGGCGCATCGCCTTGAGGATTTTTTTAAGGTGCTGCGATCGCGCCCCTGTGACGATGCTGAGACCCAGCACCTGCTGCTGCGGGCAGTGGATCAACTGCAAGCGGTGATTGCCCTCAATCGGCAAGGACTGGAGCCAAATGCCGCATGGCTGCATACCCAAGCTGAGCCAATTTTTAACCAGCTTCATGAGCGACTGGGCGATCCGAAGGCAGAGGATGAACTGTCACTGCTGAGTGGTGATGATGGCCATGCCATGCGGGTGGTTCTCTTTGAAACTGAAGTCGAGGCGTGCCTGCAACGCCTAGAGGCGGTAATTCAARACCCCCAGCAGCCCTGTCTCAAGGAAGAGATGGCGATCGCCAGCCAAGAGCTAGAAGGCCTAGGGCAGATGCTAGAGATCCCTCAGTTTGCCCAGTTCTGTGCCACCGTTAGCGACTATTTGGCTCAGCCTGAGTGCGATATTTCTGCCACGGCTGCCAGCATTATCCAACAGTGGCGACGGTGCCAAGCCCTTGTGCTCACCGGGCAACTAGAGGCATTACCAACAGCCTTGACCCTAGACCTGCCCGAGGAGGCTGAGGAGCAAACGGTGTTTGATCTGGGTCTAGACGACCTCAACCAAGAACTTGGGGTCGAGGACTTTGCCAGTGCCGAGGTCAACGGCTTCTCCTTGGACGATGTGCTACCCTCACTAGAGCCACCTGTTCCCTCCACTGCCCCAGCTCCCACTGTCGTGAGTGCCCCACCTAAGCCGGACACCCAAGAGCCGAGGGAAATGACGGTGCGCGTGGCGGGGCATCACCTTGATGTGATCAGCGACCTGCTGGGGGAATTGTTGATTGAGTGCAATGGCCTAGACCTCCAGCGTACCCGTCTGCACCGATTACTCGATACCTTAAAGCAAAAGGTGCGCCTCCTTGAGCAGGCAAATTTTCGTTTGCGCACTGAGTACGATCGCGTCAGTGGGACGGTTGGTGCCACCCATCCGATTAGTGCTCAGACTCAGCATGGGTTTGACAGCCTTGAATTTGATCGCTATACCGATGTGCATCTTCTCTCCCAAGAGGTGATGGAAACCATTGTTCAAATTCAGGAGATTACCAGCGATCTTGATCTTGGCCTTGAGGATACCGAGCGCACGAGCCGTGATCTCAATCGCACCGCCAAGCAACTGCAAGTGCGCTTTACCCAAGTACGGATGCGCCCCTTTGCGGATCTGGCCAATCGCTATCCCCGCGTTATTCGCGAGTTGAGTCAAGAGCATGGCAAAACAGTTGATCTTGTCATTGAAGGCAGTCACATCCTAATTGATCGCACGGTGCTGAGCGTGCTTGCGGATCCGCTGATGCACCTTGTGCGCAATGCCTTTGACCATGGCATTGAACCCGCACCGGAGCGCGAGGCGCTTGGCAAGCCGCCGACAGGTACAATTTTGCTCAAGGCCGCCTATCGCGGCAACCAAACCGTGATTACAGTGGCCGATGATGGCCGCGGCCTTAACCCTGAGAAAATTCGCCAAACTGCCAGTCGTCTTGGGGTGCCCGCCGGATGGCTGGCTACCGCCAGCGATCGCGATCTGTTCGAGCTGATTTTTGAGCCGGGCTTTTCCACCGCAACTCAGGTGTCGAATTTATCGGGGCGGGGGGTTGGGATGGATGTGGTGCGTACCAACCTCAAGCAGATTCGGGGCGACATTCACATCAACAGTACACCCAATCAAGGGACGACCTTTACGATTACAATTCCCTACACCCTTTCCGTTGTACGGGTGCTGCTGGTGGAGGCTGCCCATATGTTGCTGGCTGTACCAACAGAAGCCGTGGCCGAGATGGTCTTAGCGGATCAGTATTCACCAGTTGAAACCCTTGGCCACCCCCTCATTGACTGGGAAGGCTATATGACCCCAGTGGTGGCGCTTGATGAGTACTTTCAGTTTTCCCGTCCCTATCGTCCTGTTGAGGCAGAAGGCACCCCAATCATTAACGACCCCACCCTGATGATTCTTGCCCAAGGAGACATGGCTCTTGCGGTCAAGGTGGATCGCTATTGGGGCGAGCAGGAGGTGACAATCCGGCACGTCGATAGTGACTTGGCGTTACCCCACGGCTTTAGTGGCTGCACGATTTTAGGAAATGGTCGCATTGTGCCCTTGATCGACCCGCTGGCTCTCCTCGATGGGTTTGAGCAGGGGCGCGATCGCCCCTTACGCACCACCGACGCGTTGCCCCTCTCGACCCAAGACACAATTCTAGTTGTTGATGACTCGGTAAATGTGCGGCGTTTCTTGGCCACTACCTTAGAAAAAGCAGGCTACCACGTTGAGCAAGCCAAGGATGGCCAAGATGCCATTGATAAACTAGAGGCGGGCTTACAGGTGAATGCCTTKGTCAGCGACATTGAAATGCCGCGGCTGGATGGCTTTGGCGTGCTGGCGCACATTAAACGCATTCCCCATTGCCACAACGTGCCGGTGGTGATCCTCACCTCCCGCACCGGACAAAAACACCGCCAGTTAGCGCAGCATCTGGGGGCAGCGGCCTACTTCAGTAAACCCTTCCGCGAGGCAGAACTCCTAGAAACCCTTGCCCAGTTGATTCGCCATGGTACTTAAAACCCGTCGCCGTCGCCAACCTCAGCCCGTTGTCATGGAGCAGTTCTTGACGTTTTTGATCCGTCAGGAACAGTTTGCCGTGCCCATGGCACAAGCCAATCGCGTCATTCCCCTGCCTCCCATCTACGGCGATCGCTCTCGCCGGGGGGTGGGTCTGGTCAATCATGGCGATCGCGAAATTTTAGTGATTGAGATTGGCCGCTGCCTCTTTGCCGAGCCGTTGTCTGCGGCTGAAACCGAGAAACTCAAGTTCTTGCTGATTTTGCAGCCAGACCTTGCAGGCGAGTGGCTAGGCTTTCCGCTCGTGGATCCACCAATTATTGAGCGGGTTCCCCAAGACCACATCCATCCCATTCCCAAAAACTATCTGCATTGGGGCAATATTCACCACGTCAGCTCCCTGATGGTCAGCAGCACTAATGACCCCAATCTGCCCCCCATCTTTATTGTGGATGTGCCCCAGGTGCTAGCCTCCCTCAAGACCCTGTAACGTGCCAAAACTAAGGCTCAATCAAGACAGTCTGCGGGGTTCAACTGTACCAGAATCGACTCTAAAACCTGCTCCCAGTGTGGTAAGGGTGCCCCTAACACCGCTGTGACTTTCTTGCAGTTAAGGGTGGAGAACGCTGGGCGCTGTGCCGCGGTCGGATAGTCACGACTGGGAATGGCTTCCAGTGTGGCAGTGGCATAGCCCTGAGCTTTGAGGTAGTCAAAAATTTTGCGGGCAAAGCCGTACCAACTGGTACTGCCTTGGGGGGTGAGGTGATACAGTCCCCTTGCCTGCAGCAGCAGCAGTTGATAGGTGAGGCGGGCAATGAAGCTGGCGGCGGTGGGCGTTCCAACTTGATCCGCCACAACCCGCACTAGCGGACGAGTTTGCGCAAGCCGTACCATGGTACGCAGGAAATTTTTGCCGCGGACATCATAGACCCAACTGGTGCGCAAAATTAGATAGTTAGCATTGACGGTGGCGATCGCCTGCTCCCCCAACCACTTGCTGTAGCCGTAGGCATTAATAGGAGCCGTAGCATCCGTTTCCCGATAGGGTACCGCTTGCTGGCCATCGAACACATAGTCTGTGGAGTAGTGAACGAGTACTCCCCCCAGTTCAGCCATGGTCTGTGCCAATGTCTTCACTGCCGTGCCATTAATTCGCTGAGCCTGCTCAGGTTCCTGCTCCGCTTGATCCACTGCGGTGTAGGCCGCTGCATTGATCAGCACATCGGGGCAATGAGCGCGCAGGAAGCTCGGAATTGCCTCTAGATCCGCCAGATCGAACGTCACCGCAGTTCCTTGGCGAGCGACGGGGATGACATTTATCTGAGGCGGAGCCTGCTGCACCAACTGCCAGCCCACCTGCCCCATCGCCCCCAAAATCATGATCCGCATAGTGCCTCCTAGGCAAAGTGTGGCACGCACCCAAAGGGTTTCCCCTGCTGATCCTTAGCCGAGAGGAGCGGCTCACCGCTCAGGGGCCAGTCAACTGCCACGGTCGGATCGTTCCACAGCAGGGTATGCTCATCTCCTGGGTTGTAGTAATCTGTTGCTTTGTAGAGCACCTGAGCCGTTGCCGACTTCACCCAAAAACCATGGGCAAACCCGGCAGGAATCCACAGTTGATGATGGGTTTCGGCGTTTAGCCAAACCCCCACCCACTGGCCATAGGTKGGGGAGGATTGCCGCAGAYCCACCGCCACATCAAAAATTTCTCCCTCAATCACCCGGATGAGCTTGCCTTGAGGTTGTTGGTGTTGATAGTGCAGCCCGCGCAATACCCCCTGCTGAGATGCAGAATGATTATCTTGGACAAAATTGACCTCTAATCCTGTTGCCGCCATAAACGCCCGCTGATTAAAACTCTCAAAGAAGAAGCCGCGCTGATCGCGAAAGATCTGCGGTTCTAGCAATAGCACCTCTGGAATGGCAAGGGGCTGTACCTTAAGCATAGGTGTCTCCTGTGACCTCGGCCCACACCTGTAGCAGGTATTGGCCATAGCTACTGTTGCGCAGCGGTTGCGCCAATTCGTAAAGCTGCTCAGGGCTAATATAGCCCTGCAAGAGGGCAATTTCCTCTAAGCAGGCAATTTTTACCCCTTGGCGTTCTTCGAGGGTGCGGATAAAACTACTGGCCTGCTGTAACAGGTCATGGGTACCCGTATCTAGCCATGCATAGCCCCGCCCCAACATCTCTACCCTGAGATCGCCTTGTTTAAGGTACAGACGGTTCAAATCTGTAATTTCCAATTCGCCACGGGCAGAGGGTTGAAGTTGTGCCGCCAAATCACAGACGCGAGCATCGTAAAAATAAATTCCGGGTACCGCGTAGTTGGACTTGGGCACTGCTGGCTTTTCTTCGATATCTAGCACGCGCCCCATCCTATCAAACTCAATGACGCCGTACTGTTGTGGGTTGGCAACCCGATACCCAAAAATCAAGGCACCGTGGTTCAGTTGCGCAGCCCGCTGTAATTTTTGCGGCAGATCATGGCCGTAGAGGAGGTTATCACCCAAGGTGAGACAGACAGGCGATCCCTGCAGAAAGTCACGCCCCAGCAAAAAGGCTTCGGCTAAGCCATTGGGGCTTGGCTGCACACAATAGCTCAGGGACAGCCCCCACTGAGACCCTGTTCCCAGTAATTTCTCAAAGAGGTACAGGTGTTCCGGGGTGGAAATAATGAGAATGTCACGGATCCCCGCCAGCATCAAGATAGAGAGGGGATAGTAAATCATGGGTTTGTCGTAGATGGGCATCAATTGCTTGCTGACCACCTGCGTGAGGGGATACAGCCGTGTCCCAGAACCGCCCGCAAGAATAATACCTTTCATCACTACCTCCGAGAGACGCTTTCCACTGGGCAGCAGCAGATGTTAATGGGGCGCGCTCAAGGTGCTGCCGTAGTGGCTGGCCAGCCAAGCGCTATAGTCGGCGGTGCGCACTGCCTGTACCCAGTCTTGGTGGCTGAGGTACCATTCCACCGTTTTGGTGAGGCCACTGGTAAAGGTTTCCTGCGGTTGCCAGCCGAGTTCTTGCTGAATCTTACTGGCATCAATGGCGTAGCGACGATCATGGCCGGGGCGATCGCCAACAAAGGTAATTAAACTGTGATAGTTGACATTGGGCTGGGGGTACCGAGTTTGTAGCAGGTCACAGAGGGTCTGCACCACTTCAAGGTTGGTTTTTTCGCAGTTGCCGCCAATGTTGTAGGTTTGCCCCGGTTGCCCCTTTTGCCACACCCTGTAAACCGCACGGCAGTGATCTTCAACGTAGAGCCAGTCCCGCACATTTTGGCCATCGCCGTAGATAGGCAGAGGCTGCTGCGCCAAGGCTTGGCAGATCATTAGGGGGATGAGTTTCTCGGGAAATTGGTAGGGGCCGTAGTTATTGGAGCAGTTGGTGGTCAACGTGGGGAGACCATAGGTGTGGTGGTAGGCGCGTACAAGGTGATCTGAGGCAGCTTTCGAGGCGGCGTAGGGGCTGTTAGGGGCATAGGGGGTGTTTTCCCGAAACGGCGGATCTGTGGGGCCAAGGCTGCCATAGACCTCATCGGTAGAAATATGAATAAAGCGGAAGGTGTCTTGCTCCCTGCTCGGTCGCTGCTGCCAGTAAGCCTTAACTTCTTCTAGGAGGTTGGCGGTGCCTACGACATTGGTTTGAATAAAATCTTGAGGACTGTTGATAGAGCGATCCACATGGCTTTCTGCGGCAAAATGGATTACGGCATCGGGTTGAATGGTCTGTAACAGGTCGGCCACAAGGGCGCGATCGCCCACATCCCCATGCACAAACTGGTAGTTGGGGTACCGCCGCAGCATGGCCAGCGTGCCAGGATGGCAGGCATAGGTCATCTTGTCGAGGTTCAGCACCGCTCCCCAGCCTTCCGTGAGGGCTAGCCGCACAAAGTTTGCCCCGATAAACCCACCACCACCCGTCACGAGGAATTTGATCATCTGCCTGTTGAGAAATGCATTAGGTTCTGGCTTGCATAATACCAATAACTCACCACTGTTCTGGTAGAAGGGCTTTGCTAGACTCAGAAGAGGTGGTGGAGCAGAGTCCTATGGATGACTTTATGCAGGCGGCGATCGCCGAGGCCAAACAAGGGCTGCAAGAGGGCGGCATTCCCATTGGCTCGGTGCTGGTGCAGCAGGGAAAAATTATTGGCCGGGGTCATAACCAGCGGGTGCAGCAGGGCAACCCCATCCTCCACGCCGAAATTGACTGCCTCTCTAATGCAGGGCGTATTGGCAGCTACGCTGACACCGTACTCTACTCAACCCTCATGCCCTGCTATTTATGTGCTGGCGCAGTGGTTCAGTTTGGCATCAAAAAAGTGATTGCGGGCGAATCCCAAACCTTTGCGGGTGCCCGAGCCTTCATGGAGAGCCATGGGGTTGAGGTCATTGATCTCAATCTAGAGGTGTGTCAGCAGATGATGGCAGACTTTATTACGCAGCATCCCCGCCTCTGGTTTGAAGATATTGGGAAACTGTAAACTTCCCCGCTAAAGTCGAATTGCCAAGGAAATAACCCCAAAGGCAATCAATAGCACGCCACTGAGGGTCGTAATCCAACTCGACCACTGCCGCAGTGACAGAAGCGTTTGCAGGGTGCTACTAAAGGTGCCCACCAAGATGAGGGGCACGACATAGCCGCTAGTATAGGCCAACAGCAGCCCTGCCCCGACCACCAGTTTTTGGGTGCTGGCCACCCATGCTAGGAGGGTTGCCAATACGGGGGTGCTACAGGGGGCAGCTACCAAGCCAAAGGTTGCCCCTAGGGTGTAAGCTTGCAGGCTAGCAGGAACGCGATCGGGAAGCTCTTCGAGAAACCGGCTGCGGGGAAAGCTGAGGGGGAGTGCATTTAAGAGGTTTAAGCCCATGAGAATAGCAATTAAACTGACCACAATCGTCAGTCCTAAACCCACTTGTCCGTAGATACGCCCAGCGATCGCCGCGACCATCCCTAGCCCTGCTAAGGTGGTGGCCAAGCCCAAGGCAAACCAGATAGATTGCCGTGCGGCTGATCCCTTTTGTTTGGTTTGTCTGGCAGCGTAGCCTGCAATATAGCCCACAGTAATGGGCAACATTGAGAGGGTGCAGGGGGTGAGGCTGGTCAACAGTCCCGCCAGGAAGACAACGCCAAGGCTGAGCAGGGTTAACTCACCAAGTTGGCCGATCACCCACTGATTCACCCATTGCTCAAGCTGGTAGATGTACACACTGAAATTACTCATGCGGTTATGGCTGAAAGGCAACAGGTGGGCCAGCAGTGACGATTACGAGCCGATCGGGATCGATGATCTCCCGTAGCACGTGGTTCACGTCCTCAAGGGTGACAGCAGCTAGGCGATCGCCAAACTGCTGCAATTCCTCTGGCGGTAAATCGACGCTGGCATTTCCCAGTACGGTTCGCGCTAGAACATCGACATTTGCCAGCTCCACCACATAGCTATTCATTAAACTACGCTTGGCAGTGGCAAGCTCGGCGGCAGTAAACCCATGGGTGCGGGCATCACGCAACAGTTTCAGGGTGGCTTGAATGGCTTGGGCAGTGTCTTCCGGTGCGGTTTGCAGTTGAATGAGGAACGGCCCCGCTTGGCTACTGGCGGTAAAAAARCTGTAGATGCCGTAGGTTAACCCTTGGCGATCGCGAATTTCGGTACCGAGGCGACTGGCTAAGGTATCGCCCCCTAGGATATGGTTCATCACCATGGCAGCATAAAACTGCGGATCGCGGCGATCCAGCCCCGGTGCCCCGATGTAAGTAATGGCCTGGGCTTTACCGGGGATGACGGCGTTCTTAAAAAGGGTTTGCGGCGGCGGACTCACGGGGGGAACGGTTAAGTTTAGGGGGGCTATCTCAGGCTGCCACTGGCCAAAGAGTTCATTGAGGAGCGATCGCACTCTTGTGGGGTCAAAATCCCCCACAAGGGTGAGAATCGTCTGATCAGGGGCATAGGCGGCACGGTAAAAATCCACTAACTGCTGCCGTTGAATTCCCTGCACCGAGGCTGGCGTGGCAAAGTGATGTAGCGGATGATCACTGGGGTAGAGAGTTTCTTGGAAGACGCGGCGACCCAATCGTACCGGGTCATCGGCTTCTAGACTCAGCGCTGTCAGATAGCGTTGTTGGCTGAGGTTAAAATCTGCTTCAGGAAAGGTGGCGTTTTGCAACACGTCCGCAAGGGTGCGCAGGAGGGTAGGTACTTCGCTGGCGAGGGCATAGCCTTCAACATCCACGCCATCGCGAAAGGCACTAAATTCAAGGCTAATGCCGCGATCTTCTAGGGTTTGGGCAAGGGCTAAGGCATCCTTATCGCGGGTGCCGTTCAGCAGATTTGCTGCTGTCAAGTTTGCTACCCCGGGTTGGGTGAGCACATCGTAAGCAGTACCCGCATTGATGCGCCCAGCAAGAGTCACTGTGGGGGTACTGCGATCGACCAGTAGCAGCACTCGCAAGCCATTTTTGAGGGTAAAGGTTTCTACGGCAGTTGCGGGGGCGATCGCCCCTTGGGAACGTGTTGTTTTAGGCAGGTAGGTGGCAACAAGTGCAGGATCGACCGGATCCCCGACTAAATGATGCTCTGTGGTTTGGGTACCCCCCCGCCCAGACAACTCGACGTCGGCAAATTCACTGGGGATAAATTCCCCCACAACCCAGCGATCGCCCCCTAGGTAGGTTTGCACCACCCGCTGCACATCCGCCGCCGTTACCCGGTCAATGGCAGCGAGCAGGCGATCGCTAAACCGATAATCCCCCGCAACAGTTTCATCATTGGCCAATTGTGCCGCTTGGGCATCGATATCGCGGTTGCGCAGCACAAAATTGGCCTTTAGTTGTTGTTTGGCACGGGCTAGGGCTGGGGCGCTGAGGGGCTGCTGTGCCAATTGGTCTAAAATCTTGGTGATAGTGGTCTCGATGGTTGCTAAAGACTGATCGGGAGCAGCGATCGCCCCGATCTCAAACCACCCCCCCACTTGCAGCGCCGCACTATAGGAGTAGGCGGAACTGGCCTGTCCCGTCTCCATAAGAGACTGATAGAGCAGGGAACTGCGCCCCCCACTCAAGAGCATATCCAACACTTCAAGGGCAGGAATATCGGCATGGGTGAGGGCAGGAATCGGTGCCACCATCTGTAGTAAAGGAGCACTACCCGGCTCGCGCAGCGTAACCCGCTGTGAGGTAAATGAAGCGCCCGCCGCTCTGGCATTGACGGGCAGCGGCTCTGGGGGAGTGGGAACTTGACCGAAGGTTCTTTTCACTAGGGCAAGTGCCTCAGAGGGTCGCACATCGCCAGCAATGACCAACACCGCATTATCAGGACGATAGTACTGGCGGTAAAACGCCTTAACCTCACCAAGGCTAAATTGCTCAACATCGGTGGCGGTGCCGCCAACCGGCAAGCCGTAGGGATGGTTGGCATAGAGCGCACCCATCACCGCACGACTGAGGCGATATTCGGGACTGTTTTCGTAACCCTGTAGCTCAGAAATCACCACCCGCTTTTCACTCTCAAGGGCGGTAGGGGTAATGGCCGTATTCCGTAGGCGATCGGCTTCAAGGATCAGCAATGCCTCTAACTGATCAGCGCGCACCGTGTGATGGTAGGCAGTCATATCGTAACTGGTAAAGGCATTTGAGACACTGCCCAAGGCATTAAACAACTGGCCAAACTGCACAGGACGGGTGTCGGTTCCCTTAAACATCAGGTGTTCAAGCTGGTGGGCAATGCCGTTTTGTCCTTGGGGTTCATGGCGAGAGCCAACGCGGTACCACACCTGAAGGCTAACCACCGGTGCGGTCGGAATCTCCTTAATCAGAACCGTTAGGCCATTGTCGAGAACTGTTTTTGTCACACCACTACCCAGTCCTTGTACTGCATTAAGGGACATGATGACGGCCAAGCCAATACTCACCACCAGCAAAAAAACTCGCGAGACACTCTTAAGCCACTGCCGGTTTCCGGCTAGAACGCGGAGCACAGCCATCTCTGGAACGCCTTAGCTGCCTTGGTGGGCGATCGCGCTCACCAACGCTGTAATCGCCGGTGAAAGACTTGAAAGCACCACCACTGCAGCCGCAGGAATAATGATTGTCGTTGCCATGCGCACCATCGCTTTAGCCCCTCGCTGATCCACTTCAAACTTGTAGTCTTGGGCTTTAACGTAGTTACTGAGGCCGCTGACATCAAGTTGCAGCTTTTCGACATCGGTTTGCAGCTTGTGGACATTCGTCTGTAGCTTCTCTACGTCTGTGCGTAGTCCCTGTAGCTGACTGAGTACCTTGGTTTGAAACTCCTGCTCACCCATAGGATACATGCCTACTGCTGTGTCCCTTCTATCCTGACACAGGACTTAGGCCACAAAGCGCAGGAACTTTTTCTTGCCCACCTGTAACACTTGGTTAACGTAGGTCTCTGGGCTGTTCAGGGTAAACTCCACATCACTAATTTTTTCACTGTTGAGGCGCACCCCGCCTCCTTGAATCTGCCGTCGTGCTTCACTACTGCTGGGGCACAGTCCCGTCTGACTCAGAACGTAGGTGAGTTTCACAGGAAAGCTAAATTGACTCAGGGAATACTCAGGAATGGAACTCGCCTGCGCGGTTTGCCCTTGGGTGACAATGGCGGCCAGTTCTGCTTGGGTTTGCTGGGCTAGCTCGCGGCCATGGTACTGGCTGACAACCTCGAGAGCAAGGGCTTTTTGGCGCTCGCGCGGATTCGTGGGCAAGGCCTCAAGGGGTAGATCCGTCAACAGTTCGATGTACTGATTGACCAAGGCATCAGGGACTTTCTCGAGTTTGGAGTACATACTGGCAGCGGACTCTGTGAGCGCTACGTAATTCCCTAAGGATTTTGACATTTTCTGCACGCCATCAGTGCCAATTAAAATTGGCATCAACAGGCCGAACTGCAATGTTGGTCGCTGAAAGTGACGCTGCAGATCCCGCCCCACGGCAATATTAAATTTCTGGTCAGTGCCTCCTAGCTCCACATCGGCATCGACCGCCACGGAGTCGTAGCCCTGCATCAGCGGATAGAGAAATTCGTGCAGAAAAATGGGGCTTTCCTTGGCATAGCGTTCGGCAAAGCCTTCCTTGGCCAGCATTTGACCAACGGTCATTGTGCCCAATAGTTCGAGAATCTGCCGCAGGTCTAGGGTAGCCAGCCACTCTGAATTATAGCGGATTTCCAGCCGTCCGGGTGTCTCAAAGTCTAGAATGGGTCGCACCTGATCAAGATAGGTTTGCACATTCTGGGCGATCGCTGCAGGGGTTAATTGCTGGCGCACCTCCGATTTACCGGTGGGATCGCCAATTTGAGCCGTAAAGTCCCCAATAATGAGCACAGCACAATGCCCCGCATCCTGAAACTGGCGTAATTTACGCAGGACAATACTGTGGCCGAGGTGAATGTCGCTGCCGGTGGGATCAATCCCTAGCTTGATGCGCAAGGGGCGATCGCCCAAGGCAACCCAGAGATTTTCTTGGGGGTTATTGGAATCGGGGACATGGGGAAACGTTTCCACAACCCCCCGTTGTAATCGGGCAATGGTTGCTTCAAAGTCTGCTGCACACATCTTCATAGATCACATCGATCACGGTAGATCACATTGGCTGGAACATTTCTGGCCTAGGATGGCTATGATAACAATCAATGGCGATCGCTGGGCATAGTACTGCCGTATTCTTCGATGCCCTCTGCCAGCCCCTCAGTTAGGAGTGAGGACGTTACTGCCGTGTCAACCACTACCCTTGGCAAGCAGCGCCCCCAAACGCGCCCACAGGATGACAACTTTTGGCGTGGCGTTCTGCGAATTGCCAATCGCACATTTTTAGTGGGGATGACCCTCGGTTCAGCAGCGTTGGGAGGCAGCCTCCTTGGCTTGGCCGTCAGCTTTCGTAATCTCCCCGATGTGCGATCGCTGCGGGGCTATATTCCCAGTGAAACCACACATATCTATGATGCTAAGGGCACCTTACTGGTGAGCCTGCACGATGAAGAGAATCGTGAGGTTGTTCCCCTTGACAAAATTTCCCCAAACCTCAAGTTAGCCGTGATGGCGATTGAAGATAGCAATTTCTACCAACATCGCGGCATTAACCCCATTGGTATTTCCCGTGCCTTGGTGGTCAACCTAACCTCTGGCCGCACAGCCCAAGGCGGATCCACCTTGACTATGCAACTGGTGAAAAACCTGTTTCTCTCGCCAGATCGCTCCTTAAGTCGCAAAGTGGCCGAAGCCGTTTTAGCCATGCGCCTAGAGCAAATTTTTACCAAAGATCAGATTCTGGAAATGTACCTCAACCAAGTTTATTGGGGGCACAACACCTATGGGGTACAGACCGCAGCCCAAAGCTACTTCAAAAAATCAGCGGCGGATCTCACCCTTGCAGAAGCCGCCATGATGGCCGGTATTATTCAGGCACCTGAGGCCTTTAGCCCCTTTGTAGATATGGAGACCGCCAAACAGCGACAACAGCTTGTGTTAGATCGCATGGTTGAACTGGAGTGGATCACCCCTCAAGAGGCTGCTGCCGCTGCCCAACAATCCCTGACACTCGGCGAAATCACCTCCTTTCAGCGCAGTCGCAGTCCGTGGATTACCGATGCTGTACTCCAAGAGCTAACGCAGCAATTTGGGCGTGAAGCTGTCATTCGCGGCGGGATGCGCGTGCAAAGTAGCTTGGATGCAGATCTGCAAAAAATGGCAGAGGCAGCAGTGCAGCGGGGGTTTGCTACCCTGCAAGCAAGCGGCATCCGCGCTGATCAGCTCGCTTTGGCCGCTGTTGATCCTCGCACCCACTATGTCAAAGCCTTAGTGGGGGGGGTGGACTACAATCGCAGTCAATTTAACCGCGCCACCCAAGCGATGCGCCAGCCCGGATCCGCGTTTAAGCCCTTTGTGTTCTATGCCGCTTACGCCAGTGGCAACTACACTCCGGACTCTGGGATTAACGATTCACCCGTAAGCTATCGCGATGGCATGGGGCGGTATGTTCCCCAAAACTACGATCGCTCCTTTATGGGACCGATGTCAATGCGGATGGCCTTAGCCACCTCCCGTAACATTCCGGCCATTGTTTTGGGGCAGGAGGTGGGGATTGACCGCGTGATTGAAATTTGCCGTACCCTTGGCATTACCAGCCCCATGCTACCGGTGGTCTCTTTGCCCTTGGGTGCAGTGGACTTAACCCCCCTAGAAATGGCGGCTGCCTACGCTACTTTTGCCAACAATGGCTGGCAGTCTCCCACAACAACCATTATTCAGGTCACCGATAACAGCGGTCATTTGTTACTGGATCATACACCGCGACCAAAGCTGGTTCTAGACCCTTGGGCAGCCGCAGCAATCAATAATACGATGCAAAGTGTCATCACTAGCGGTACCGGCACCGGAGCCAGTATTGGCCGTCCCGCAGCGGGTAAAACCGGCACCACCTCCTCGGAACGGGATATTTGGTTTGTGGGCTATGTGCCCCAATTGTCAGCAGCGGTTTGGGCAGGAAATGATAACTATGCACCCTTGGGCCAAGGTGCCACCGGTGGAGGCTTCATGGCACCCATCTGGCGAGATTTTATGACCCAAGCCCTCAAAGATGTTCCTGTCCAAGACTTTACGCCAATGTCGAAGTTTCAGCGACCGAAGCCTCAACGGCGTGATAGCAACCAGGGAGCCGTCTGAGGCTCCCCTTTTGTGCCTTAAATTTGCTGCACACAAAGGAAGATGTTATTGCCTAACCGCCCATGTCTGGAGTCTGCAAAATCGATATCGCTGAATCGATTGATTTGACTTCTCTCCTCCTTGAAAGAGAGGGGATTCCCAAAGGATGCTACGCAACGGGCTGAAGCCGCGTTGCTTCGCTTTTCCCTTGAGCTGTCACCCACAACTTAATGCGGGTGGGGGCAGTCAAAGACCCCCTACTCACCTCAAGCATTTCTGCTATTGGGACTACGTTTATGTTTCGGTTCGTGGTTTCGCGCTTTTCAACACTAGCCAATTCGATACGCTCAACATCCTGCCATTGCTTGCAGTGGTTTAGGCTTGCCGCCAAAGCGGTAGAGACTTACTTGCCGGGATTTCTCCGTACTAGGATGTTTCTTCGCGTAGTTGATACGCCTACTTTCCACGTCTCTAGTTTAACACATAGAGAGGGCTAAAGCCCCCTGAGTTGGCTGTATCCCCTCGCTAAAGCGGAGGGGTTTTAGCCCGCCCACATCACTCCTATAACTATGAAAAAAGGAGCCTCCTTGCGGACAGGCTCCTGATACTCTCGCTAGAGAACCCTTAGAAGGTAAAGGTGGTGCGCACCACCCCTAAGATGATGGGGGAATTGTTGCTGTTGCTGTTGGGGTTCACCAACGCAATGATCCCTGGGGTAATAGCAATGTTTGGCGAGACCCGATAGCGGTATAACCCTTCAATGTGGTAGGAATTAAATGCCGTCGAGGGGGCAAACCCACCAAACGTATTTCTGACATTGATCGTTTGCGGCGGCTGACCAAAGATAATCCCCAAGACATCCCCTTTGCTCAGCAGATCAGGCACAGCAGCACTAACCGCCCAGTTCAGCACCTCCGCATTTCTGGCACCTGCAACAAAATCAGCCTGATTTTGCACAATACGCACATCTGAGTACCCGACCCAACCAGCCACATTAAATTTCTGGATGGGGCGATAGGTGAACTGAAAGCCAAAGCTATCGGCGGCAGTATTGCGGTCATTGACCCCCGTGGGGTTGGCCGCAGACCCAGCAAAGCCACTGCTCCCCGTGCCTCCAGCAACGTTTGTGCCAAAGGATCGGACATAGGTGAAACCAAAGGCCATATTTTTTGCTGGCCGCAGGTCTAACTGAGCTAGGGCACCGTAGGCACCATTGAAGAAGCCATTGTCATTACCTAGGGCATTATTGGGGCCTGGAGGATTAACCGACCGATCAAACGGTAGATTAGCCCGTGGGGCTTGGTAGCTAAGGTTAAAGTCTATCCCCGTTCCTCGCTCTTTATTTTCAAGAATTTTGTAGCGCAGGGACAGACCCGCACCACCACCCGCAATGCGATAAATGGGATTAAAACGACCAAAGCGCGTCAGAGAACCGGTTTCATCGGATTGCAGTAGCGGGTTAAAGACAAACACGTTCTTATCAAAGTTACCCGCATTGGCATCAAAGGCCAGAAAGAGGCGATCGCCAAGGGGGGTGCGGTAATAGAGATCATCAACGCGAAAGGCACCTGCGGTATTGGTGTCGTAGGCTAGACGCGCCATGTTTGTGCCAGTAACCGCCTGATAGGCTGGCATATTAGCTGCCTGAAGTCGCACCCGCAACACGTCTTTCCCTGAAAAACTCGTATCAAAGTTAAAACGAGCGCGGTAGGTAACAACGGGATTGTCATTGATGCTGGGGCCACTCAGAGGTGCAGGAACGGCAAAAGTCCCCGATAGAACATCGGACACGTTGACCAGCACAGAACTACGCAGCACCGTCATCGTGGCAAACTGGGTGGCCTCTAGGTTGGCAACCCGGCCTTCTAGGTTGGTGACCCGACCCTTCACTAGCGCCAGTTCGTTGGCAAATTCCTGCATCAGTTTTTGCAGGGTGGCGAGGTCTTCCTTCGTCGCAAAGCGATCGCTGATCACATCGAGGCACGCATTTACAGCAGCAGCCAGCTCATAGCGAGTCGCCGCGCGGTTCCCGCGGAAGGTGCCATCCGGATAGCCCGCAATGCAACCGTATTTTTCGACCAAGGAGGCTAAGGCTTGATAGGCCCAGTCGGTCGGGCGCACATCCGACAACTGGTTGACCGAGGTCACCTGGGGTAAGTTGCGGCGAATGCCAAGGCTCTGATCTTGAGGCTGCGATGGAGTGGGAAGGACTGCACCAGAGTCTAGCTCTGCCACCGAGGGCACGGGAGCCGCCGGGCGCCGATTTTGGGCAATCACCGTCACAGGCTCAGGAACCTGTTGATTATTAGTCTCAAAATATTCTGCTGAATTTGGTGACACACTTTCTAAAGTGTATTGCAATTTATTAGCAGCTAGTGCGGGCAATGTCCAACTGACTGGAACCACTGCCAGCCCTAGACAAGCCCATAACGGTCGTGCCATAACTCACTCCTCAACTGATGATTTTGTTGGATCTAGCAACCTCAAAGACACTTTTTAAGGGGATTTTGGCCAAACAGGCAGTATCTGCCTCCCTAGGTTGGCAGCAGCAAGAGACTGCCCCTTGACCAATGAAAGCAAGGAGATGATTCGCAGCAAGTTCATTGAGGATAAACAGAGTAATTCTGTTCTTTGCTGTCCCTAGTGTTGATCAAATGCAAATGAAAGTCAACTAATTGTTGATCTATTTGTGCCAGTCAATTAGGCGACACACCCATGGCATCCCTTGGTATGCTGTGGGAAGTAATTCTTACTGCCGTTGCTGACCCCGCTTGGCGATGTCCTACTCATTGCGTGTTACCGATCTACCCACGGGCGATCGCCCCCGCGAGAAACTCTTGAGTCATGGCTCTCGCCACCTGAGTTCCGCTGAATTGCTGGCCATTCTATTGGGCACCGGTCAAGGTCCGGGTAAACTCTCTGCTATCGGCTTGGGGCAGTTTATTCTCAAGCACCTAGCGCAGAATAGTAGTGAAGGAACCGATGCCGTCAGTGGGCTGCGGGACATCACCCCCGAAGAGCTCATGGCAATCCCTGGAGTGGGCCCGGCCAAAGCAACGACCATTTTGGCCGCCGTTGAGCTAGGAAAACGCGTCTTTCAATCGCGGCCTAGTGAGCAAACCCTGATTAACGATCCGGCGCTGGCTGCTGCCGTCCTTAGTGCTGACTTAATGTGGCAGGCCACGGAGCGCTTTGCTGTGCTCTTGCTAGACGTGCGGCATCGTCTGCTCGGCAGTCATGTGATCAGTGTCGGGACGGCAACCGAGACCCTTGCCCATCCCCGCGAAATTTTTCGGGAGGCCGTTCGCCGTAATGCGAGTCGGCTGATTATGGCGCACAACCATCCCTCTGGGAATCTAGAGGCAAGTCAGGCAGATCTTGAGCTAACGAAGCAGATGTTGCAAGCAGGCCAACTCATGGGGATTCCGGTGCTGGATCACCTGATTCTGGGGAATGGTGACTACCACAGCTTGCGAGAAAGCACCCAATTGTGGCAGCAATATCCCCAAGGGGATACCCCCTAGGCGGATTCGCCCTTTGCTGTTGTATTTGCTAAGAGCGTAGAGTAGAACCAAGAGCGTCTAACCTACGTCAGCTAGGGTAGCCCTGTCACTGGAGACCACCATGCTCAGCCTCCCGTTTGTGTCTGTGTTGGCAACAGTGCACTACTCCACCCACATGGTGGATCAAACACAGGTGTATATGGTGGCTGCCCCCATGGCTGAGTACGCGGTGGTCATGACCGAAGCCACCCCAGGTCGCCAAGATACCTCCCTCGAAACCACTGCTGCCTTTGCCCGGCGCACTGGCGCAGTAGTGGCGATGAACACGAACTTTTTTCGGTGGCTGGAGACTCGTTCCCTCAGCTCATGGCGGGACTATCAAGCGTGGGTAATGGGGCAGGTAACCCCTAACGGTATTGGCTATAGCGCTCTGCGCGAAACCTGCTTGACAGGACGGGGGAGTATTCCAGCAGGGGTCTTGGGGGCCTATGTGGTCAATGGCAAGGTGGTACGTCCCTACGAGGGCGGCTATCCAGCCCTTGTTCACTTTCCTGCCGCAGGGGGAATGGAATTCTATCGGGGGAAGTTGCCCCGCAATCCCTTTAATGTTGTCAGTGGTTCCCAGCAGCTCTTAGAGCAGGGCAATAAACTGCCGGTAAATGCTAGCGATCGCACCTCTCCCAAGGCCATTTTGGGACGACGCAGCAATGAATATGTCTTTGTTGTCAGTGATGGTCGAGGAAATGGCGGCTCAGTGGGGCTTTCGTTCCTCCAACTACAGGAGTTTTTACTCCAGCAGGGGGTCACCGATGCCACGGCGGTGGATGGCGGTGAGTCAGCCACGCTAGTGGTGGAAGGCGCCGTCAAAAACTATCCCAACGATCGGTTCTGTGCCTTGGCTCGGGTTCTACCGGCACCGACTCTTTCCTTTGTGAACCCCCAGGAGCAGGCACGGGAAGCGGCAATGGCCATGGGGCGATCGCTACGACCCACTGGCGCAAACATTGGCCTGGTGCCACGCAACCACGCCCAAGGGATGCCGGTGATCTCCTTGTGGGAGCGGCTGCGCAGTCGGGGATGGTGGAGCAAGATCATGGTGCGGCTGCGGGCGTGGCGCAATTGGGTATAGCCCCTTAGGAATCCCAACCACATTTTGTTAAAATCCTAATGTTGCTTTGACGTAGGGATTGGATCGGACGCCATGATGCACTCGCTGTCTGCTTACTCATTGTTGTTGACCATTACCCCTTCGCTGAAAGGATTCTTCATTGGCCTGTTGGCGGGGGCAATTGTGCTGGGGGCTGCCTTTGGTGCACTATTGATTTTTAGCCAAGTGGATAAAGTCCAGCGCTCCTAGGCGAGACATTGCGCCGTCTGCGCCGCGCACAAGATACCTAGCGCTATTCGTTAAAATAAGGGTCATAGTCTAATCATTAGGCTATGGCTCTGTGCCCTACCTTGCCCCTTCGCCCTCCGGCTGGAATGACACACGTTTTCTTTTCCCCGCTCCTTGGCCAAATTGTTAATGTTGGACTCGGCCCTGCTGGCATTCTGGGCATCGGTTTGGCAGTTGCAGGGGCACTCCTATACTTCCTGCGCTCAATTCAGCCAGAGTTAGCCCGGGATCACGATATCTTCTTTGCTGCGGTGGCGTTGCTGTGTGGCGGCATTCTCTTTTTTCAGGGGTGGCGGCTCGATCCCATTCTGTTGTTTGGTCAATTTTTACTCACGGGAACCGCTGCGTTCTTTGCCTACGAAAGTATTCGCCTGCGGCGCGCTGCCACGGAACAGGCACGGCGCAACACCCCCATCGTGGATGAAGAACGGCCAGTGAGTCGTAGCTACAGCTATCGGGCAGAATTAGAAGAGCTTGAACCCTACGATGACGAGGAGGAAGACGACTATCCCCCTGTTCGGCGTATTCGTGGTAGCCGGGACGCTGCTCGCTCTCGCTACGACGAGGACGACGAGTTTGACGATAGCCCACCCGTGGGTCGGTTGCCCTCGCGCCGCAGTAGTTCTAGCTCCCGTCCTGCCTCACCGCCAGAGCGATCGGTGCGCCGTCCCCCCTCCCGTCGCCCCCGCCCTGCACCCCCTATCTCCCCTGTGGATGATATTGTGGATGAACCCTACCGTCCACCATCTCGTCCGCCAAGTCAGCGCCCCCCCACGACCCCTTCCCCAGAAACGACCGATCGCCCACGGCGGCGGCGTCCTCCCCGTCCGCGTCCCGACGTAACCAATGACGGTAGCGAGTACGTGCCTTACCAGCCCATCGATCGCCCCCCGGTGGATGAGCAGGATAACTCAGCTAATTTTGATGACGATAAATAGCGCCACGCTAGAGCCAAACAACGATAGTTCTGTGTAGGGTAGAGCAAATGACTGATAAAGGCGGTAAAGGATGCGCAGGGGTTTACTCGTTCCACTCATTGGGTTGACCGTATTACTCGGTGCCGGGCACAGCCAGAGTTGGGCAGCACCCACTGCTCAGGCGACTACTGCTGTTCCCGAGAGTGTGCAAGCGGTGGTGACAGGTCTAGATAGTGCCGCCAGTCAAAAAAATATTGACGCGGTGATGGCCTTTTATGACCCGAGCTTCAGTACGCCAGACGGTCTAACAGCTCAAATTTTGCGGCAGCAGTTGCCTTTGTTTTGGCAGCCCTACGCTGAAATCCGCTACAGTACCCGTGTGGATCGCTGGCAGCAGCAAGGAGAGGATTGGGTTGTGGAGGTGACCACCACTATTGACGGCAAGGGCGGCTCTGGCGATCGCCCCCAAACGATTCGTGGCACCCTCCAAGCCACCCAGACCATCCGAAATGGCAAAATCCTGCGTCAAGACATTACCAGCGAAAAGACCACCATTAGCATTGGCAGTACGCCGCCCACAGTGCAGTTTTCACTACCGCAGCAGGTACGTCCCGGAGAAGACTTTAGCCTCGATGCCATTGTGCAGGAACCTATCGGCAATGCCATTTTGCTGGGGGCTGCCAGCGATCAGCCCATTAATGCCCAAACCTACACAAATCCTGGGCCAGTCAAGCTTGAGTTACTGGCGGCGGGGGGAATTTTCAAARTTGGCCGCGCCCCTCAGCAGCCGGGCAATCGCTGGATTTCCGTGGCTCTAATCCGTGACACTGGCATGGTACTCATTACGCAACGGTTGCGGGTGGGCAATCCTTGATATCGACGCCTCTTGCTAAGACGGAACCGGACGGCGAATCTCATGAGTGAGATTGCAAGCACACCAACGCCTGAGCACCAAGAGCCTGTGGTGCCGGATCTGACCGAGACTCCAGACACGTTTGCGGGACTCGAGCCAGCCCAACTGCCTGAGATTGGCCTTGAGTACGCTCAAGAATGCTTGAAAATGACGTTACCCGCTCACTTGGAATGGGTGGATCTATGGCCGCAAATCCAGATTCGCCTAGATTCCCAAGAACCGCTCTGGGCTGGGATGCTAGCGGTGGAGTGTCACTGTGGCCAGCGGCTGATGGATCAAAGCCAGATTCAACAATTGGCGGAGGCTCTTGGGGAGAAGCGCTTGCAACTGGTGCAAGTGATAACAGAGCGGCGGCAAACGGCGATCGCTGCGGCGACCCTCGGTTACAGCGTTCAGCAAGGCGCTCCGCCGGTTCCCCCTCTAATTGCAGCAACGACTGACGAGGAGGCTGCTGTCAGTCCCCTCTACCTGAAAACGACTCTGCGCTCAGGTATGGAAATTTGCCACGGTGCCAGTGTCATCGTGCTTGGCGATGTCAATGCGGGGGCGAGTGTAATTGCTGCGGGTGATATTATTATCTGGGGTCGTCTGCGAGGGGTTGCCCATGCGGGGGCAAAGGGAAATAGCAGGGCGTGGATTATGACCCTAGAGATGGCGGCAACGCAGCTGCGGATTGCTGACTTTGTCGCGCGCACCCCTGAGCCGCCCAGTCCACCCTATCCTGAAGTGGCCTATGCAACAGACCAAGGGATTCAAATTGCCCCTGCCCTTCATATGTTGCGCTCTAGTGCATTCCATACCACAGACCTCGGCTAAACTGGAAGCAGTGGCTCCATATATAACATTCCTTGCGGGAAGTCCCTAGGTGAAGTCTGGGGAGTTTCGGAGGTGTGGATGACTCCATGGCAAACATTACGCCGCAATCCCCTAGTGATATTTGGCTTAGGGGTTTTAGTGGCGTTTTACCTGTTAGCGATCGCCGCTGATTTTGTTGCTCCCTATAACCCCTACGCCTTCCAAGAGGATGGTGCCCTTTTGCCACCGACCCGAATTTACTGGCGATCGCCGGCGGGGGAATGGCTCGGTCCCCACGTCTATCCCACCCGCTTGGGGCCTGTCAGTTTGGAAACAGGAGAGCGTCCCCTCATTGTGGATCGACAAGCCCCCTCCCCCATCCGTCTCTTTGTCAAGGGCAGTCCCTACCGCTTTTTAGRGCTGMCCCTGCCGTTGCCTACCCGCTGGAGCCTTACCAATCCAGCCATTGAGCCGCGTACCATTTTTGCAGGCTTCCCTAGCGATCGCCACTTGTTTGGAACGATCGGGGCTGGCTATTGGAA
Organism: Synechococcus sp. PCC 6717; assembly: GCF_022698185.1. NCBI lineage: Bacteria > Bacillati > Cyanobacteriota > Cyanophyceae > Synechococcales > Synechococcaceae > Synechococcus > Synechococcus sp. PCC 6717. The sequence continues at coordinate 31,768 of NZ_JAKLTV010000005.1, forward strand.
TATTCTGGGCACGGATGACCAAGGGCGAGATCAGTTCAGCCGTCTTTTGTTTGGGGCGCGCATCAGCCTCAGTATTGGTTTAGTGGGGGTGGCGATCGCCTTCCCCATCGGCATTTTAGTCGGGGCAATCTCTGGGTATTTTGGTGGCTGGTTAGATGCTATCCTGATGCGCGGCGTGGAAGTCCTGATGACCTTACCCACGATCTATCTGCTGGTGGCCTTGGCCGCCGTGCTTCCCCCAGGACTCAGTAGCGCCGAGCGGTTTTTACTGATTACCATTATCACCTCCTTTGTGAGCTGGGCTGGCCTAGCGCGGGTGATTCGCGGTCAGGTACTAGGGCTAAAAGCAATGGGCTTTGTGCAAGCAGCTCAGGTCATGGGCGGGCGATCGCTGTACATTATTGTTCGCCACATTATCCCGCAGACCGCCACCTATGTGATTATTGCTGCCACCCTGTCTATCCCCAGTTTTATTGTGGCTGAGTCTGTCCTGAGCTTAATTGGCTTAGGCATTCAGCAGCCGGATCCCTCCTGGGGAAATATGCTCTCCTTGGCAACCAATGCCTCGATTTTGGTGTTACAGCCGTGGCTAGTATGGTCACCCGCAAGCCTGATTATCATCACCGTTCTTTGCTTTAACCTCGTTGGTGATGGCCTCAGAGATGCCCTGGATCCGCGCCGCTCTCAGTAATCACGCCATCTCCTCTGATCAGCCTTGGGGGAGCACCCGCCGACTGCGCCGCTGAATTTCTTCGCGGATTCCCCGTGGTAGCTGTTGCTCTTTAGCCAGTGCCTGCTGAAAGTAGTGCCGACTTTGGGTCGTGTCACCGCTGGCCATCAAAATCTGTGCCTTTAGATATAACAGTTCCGGGTTGTTGGGAGCTGCCGCCAAGGCCTGATTCACCGCATCCAAGGCCGCTGACCATTGACGGCGATCGCGGTAAACTAGTGCTAGCCCCCGATACCGCAGATAGGAAGGAGCGGCATAGGTTTGTAGGGTTTCAATGGCGCGATCCATACTCACAAACCCCACATTGCTGGCAATGCCCCATTCCATAAAGCCACGGATGAGGTTTAGCTCTGGGTCTTGGGGGTTAACAGCCTGAGCACGGTTGATGTGATCTAGTACCCGCTGCACCCGTAACAGGGCGGCTGAAGCCCCCAGCACCGGCCCCGAGCCGGCATCGGAAATTTCATAGCCAGCAATTAGAAAATGCCCCACCGCTTGGTAGAGATTGCCCCGCAGTGGATCACGACTGGTCAAGGTTTGGGCAACCCGCAGGGTATCTTCGGCATAGCGCTTGTAGGCAGCCCAATCCTCATTGAGGTAGGCAATGGTGGCGGCTAAGGCGAGGGTGAGGGGTTCTTGGCGATCGCGCTCAAGGGCAGCAGGCAAGAGTTCTTTACCTTTCACATAGTTGCCATCGCGGAAGAGGGCTAAAAAAACCGCCTCGGTTTGCTCGGAGATAGGGCGTGCTTGAGTGCCACTGCGGAACGGATCACCAGCTAGCGCCGCTGTACTGAGTACCCAAGGGGCGATCGCCCCACTAAGATAAAGAGCAAGACGTTGCCATAACCGCTGTTTGCGTATTGGTTGTACCATTATTCCCTCCGGAGTCTGCATCTTGTTTACTATTCGCCATCTCAGCTATCATCCTGCGGCTACACCACAGCCCATCTTAAGCGATGTCAACTTAGACTTAGACATGGGCGAATTAGGACTCATTATCGGCTCGAGTGGTTCCGGCAAAACCACGTTACTAGAAATTTTAGCGGGCTTAGCCCACCCAAGTCGGGGGGTGATTCAGTGGCACGAGCAGGTACTCACGCCTGAGCAGTTACAGCAGTTGGCAGGATTAGTGTTTCAGTTCCCCGATCGCTATTTTTGCGGCAGCACCCTTCTTGAAGAACTCCGCTTTGGCCATCCCGAGATTCCCTATGAGAACGTGTATCGCGCCCTTGCAGATGTTGGCCTCGATCACTTGCCCTTGCACACTCGCCCCGAGTCTCTCAGTGGGGGGCAACAGCGCCGCCTTGCCCTCGCTGTGCAACTCATCCGCCAACCCTACCTGCTGCTGCTCGATGAACCCACCGCTGGCTTAGATTGGTCAATGCGCCAGCAACTGGTACAGGTGCTGTGCCGCCTCAAGGAGCATTGGAGCTTATTAGTGGTGACCCACGAGGCCACGGAATTGCAGGAGATTAGCGATCGCTGTTGGCAACTTGAAGACGGCTGCCTTGTTCCCATCAGTTCGCCTTTGACACTCCCACCGACTAAAGTCGGGGGATTCTTACGTAGTCCACAAACGAACTCGTAAAGGCGTGAGCAAACCGCCCCTACACAGTTCCTAGAGGCAAAGCCCCAAGGTTCTGCTTACTTGTAGCAACTGTCGCCGATTGGGTTTTTCACCAAGGATGGCGACCAAGTATAGTTTAGCACAGAGCGACTAAAGTCGCTTGCGGGCTTTTCCACCCCGTACTTTAGTACGGGGCTACCAAGCTATCCCTCTGTGTCGCTGGCGCCGATGTAGAAGGCTTCTCGCCATTCCCGCACCGCTGCCCGCAGGTTATTCACCACCTCGATCGGCGAAGCTCTGCGTCCTTGCCTGACCACAGCGGGGTCGCCGGATTTCTCTGCCCGGACGCGATGGGCGTTGGGTTCTTGCCAGGGGGCAAACAGGGGTTCGAGAACGGCGGGATTGAGGGTGGAGGAGGTCATAAGCTAGGCCGCTGCGTATCCACTAAAGCTCGCATTTACAGTGATCAAGGTATCCCAGAGGTTAGCTCATCATTAGCGCATTAATTGTTGGCGCAAGTTGCGGAGCGCAACGCCTGTACCTTGTTCAGCGGCGGTAGCGAACACTTGAGCAATGAGTTCAGGCAGATCCACCCCTGGAAAATAGCGACTGCGGGTTTGAAGTGCATAGGTTTCCCCTTGCAGGGCATACATCTTTAAACCACTTTTTTCGAGCAGCCAGACTTCAGAAACACCGTAAGGGGCATAATCTTCAGCAGCGGTATAGGTGGTCACGTCAATTTCAATCACCAGATCCGGGGGCGGATCGGTCTGCCAATTGATGCGGTCTTTGCCGACGGCTGCCTGCCAGTTATCGATGTAGAAGCAGTAGTCGGGTTCAATGCCCCCTACTTCAGGAATATCCATTGTGATGGGGGTAAAGGCTTCGTAATTTCGATTTTCGCTATCGAGGAGGATTTTAACCACATCAGCCAGAATATTAGCTTCGCGTCCGTGGCGGGGTAGGGGACTCATCAGCAAAATTTCTCCGTCGCGATACTTGATGCGGGGGATGGAGCCGTCGCCGCGACTATCGCGTAGGGTGCAGTAGTCTTGCCAGGTTCCAGGCATTCGCATGACGCTACCGGGGGGCAGATGGATTTTTTCACGGGAGATGACAGCATACATAAGCCAACCTAGAATGAGAGCTTTTGAAACAGTTCGGCGACGGGCAGCGTGAATCCGGGAATTACGTCCTCCCCATCGAGAGAATCAGTGGATTTGAGTAGGCGATCGGGTTCTTGGGTAGAGCGATAAACAAGTATATAGTGTTGAGTTGGGCTAATCACCCAAACTAAACGGGCACCATTGTCAAAATACTCAGTAATCTTTGTTTCTATTTCCTCTACCGTATTGCCGGGGGATAAAATTTCCACCACCAGATCAGGCGCACCATCTAGAAATCCCGTAGGCAGTTCGGTCATGCCTTGCAGGCGTTCTTTGGCAAAGAAGGAAATATCGGGCGATCGCCGATTTCCACTCTTCATTTTGAAGGCAGTACTGGAGTCTAAAATCACTCCTAGTTTTTGGGGCAAAACATAACTGGCTAAGGCTGCTACTAGAAGGCTACAAACATAGCCATGCAGTGCCCCTGAACTTCCCATATCAACTAATTCTCCATTCACAATTTCATAGCGATGACCGTCCTTGGGCAGTGCCATGAATTCTTCATCGGTCCAAACCTTTTTATCCGTTTTTAATTCAGTTGACGTAGACACGAATGCCCCCTTTATTCAATTGATGCTGATCTTCTAAGCCGCACTTCCTTTTCCTGATAACAGCTCCGCAATCAATGGTTTTGACTTAGCAAGTTGACTCACTGCCATAATGGAGAAGCCGAGAAGGTTGCCCTCCAAATCTACCCGTTCCATAACGGCATCGTTTTCTGTTTCCCGCATATAACCGGGAGCATCCGAGAAAATAACCTCTAGAAAGTCAGCTTCCGGGTCAAACCAAACTTTTACTCGCTCTGCCATAGAGTTTCTCCTTTTTTGGGTTTATCAGTGAAATAGGCGGTGACAATAAAAGCATCATCGGGGAGATATTTCACCACCACACAAAGCCATTTATCTCCAATCGCCGTTTGGGTATAGAACCGATAAAGCAGTGCCACGCTTTCATCACTGCGAGATTGACGTACCAGTTTTGGCTGCTTCAGAGTGTCAACGATTTGAGCCTCCATGCCGACCATTTCAGGGTGACCGAGAATATGTGCTAACCGTTCTTCGGTCAAACGTACTTCTCGGTTCTGATAGTCGAGCAGGATGAGCACCAGGCTACACCTCCACCTCTACGGTAATCGAGGTGTCGCAACCGAAGGTGTCTACTACCTTAACGCAAGCAGTGTATTTCCCGGGTTGCGGGTAAATGTAACCTGCATCGCTGATGGTTTTAAGGGAGCGGTCTTTGCGGGTGCGATAATCTTGCCAGTCGTGGGTGAAGGGCTTGCCCGGTTGCCAGTTAAAATCCACTGCCCAAAAGTCAATAAAATCAAAGCCGCTTTTAATAGCTCGTTCCCTGATCGCTTCCAGTTCTTTGGTGGGCACTTCAGCAAGCGAGGGGATGAACTGGGTGAGTTTGATGTCTACGGTGCGGAGTCCCTCACCCCCGGCCCCCTCATCCGCCCCCTGCAAGCGATCCTTTTGCCACCACTGCCGCTCGTAGCGCCCTAGGTTATAAACATCAAAAACGCGATAGGGTTTGCCTTCACGGTACAGTTTGCGCTGTAGCTCAATCAGCCGCTTGCGGGAGGTGTGGCTGGCAAACCGTCCCAAATCACACATAATCCACCGGCGCCCCAGCCGCTCGGCAACGGCTCCAGTGGTGCCACTGCCACAGTTATGAATGGCACAAACCTCTGTGAGATAGGAATGGACTGCTTCCACTTCTAGATCATAAACTTCTTCTTCGCTGGAGACTGTTGCTACCCTAGTCAAAGGCACGCCCTCTAGGGTGGAACCCCAAAAGACGATATCACCGGCTTTGAGATCGCTTGCCGCAATCCACTCAGCCCCTTGGGGACTAAATTGTTCCGCACTAATCGCTTGAATCCAGGCTGTGACACCTTCCAGGTTGGTTATGACGTCCTTGGCAGGAATACGCACAGTCCGCAACCCCAACGATCGCAAGTAGGCATCCCGGTTAGCGTCATGGGCGATCGCTTCTGGACTGCTGTGAAAAGAAGCTCCATCCACTTCGATGATGAGGTGTGCTTCACGGGCGTAAAAATCGGCAATGTAGGGGCCGATCGGGTGTTGACGGCGAAAGGAAATCCCTAGCTGCTTGTTCCGTAGGGCACTCCACAGTTTGCGTTCTGGAGGGGACATATTCTGACGCAACTCACGACTGCGCCCTCGCATGTGGGGTGGAATGCCTGACCAGTCGGAGTTACCACCAAGGGTTCGGGGGGCTGTTTTAGCCAGAACTTTGTGATCGGCGGTGAGCCMAAGGGKTGTGTCTGAACGGGAATGCTGTAAGCCAATCATCTGACCTTGATAGGGGCGATGAATGGTGCGAAGAACGCGATGAGCTTTGCCGTCATGGACGAGTACGAGGTCTCCAGGCTGGATGGTCTCGATGGGAACGAGAGCGGAATTAACCCCYCCCCAGCCCYCCCCGCCTGCGGAATTAGCCCCTCCCCAGCCCTTCCCGTAAGCGGGGAGGGAGTTGGAGCCAGAGTCATCGTCATTTCCCCCCGCAAGCCGAGGGTTAGGGGGGCTAACTCGCCACACCCGTGTACCCTTCCGGACACAAAAGAAATCGGCCACCAAATCGCCTTCGTTGGAAGAGGCTTGAATGATGCGTTTTAGTAAGGCATTGGGCTTTTGAGTAGCATAGTCAGTTCGCTCAGGATGATTGCCTCTTAAAAACTGTAAGTCTGACCAAACATCACTTATCGGCTTACCTTGAGATATTATTTCATCCACATAGCGTTTGTATGGTTCTTGTCCAGCAGCCTGTCCTCTAGTTTCCCACACCCATTCCCTTCCATCTTCGTCTGTATATACCTTCCTCCTAAGTGTTTTGATTCTTTCTTCTTTGTAATAAGGAACAGCAATTTGTTCCATTTTTATCTTTGCGTTCTCACTTTTTACATAGAAAAGGATAGTGTCATGTTTTGCATTGAATTTGCTTGATATGTGCATCTCCCGACCTGGATAATGCCATACGATTTCATTTCTGAAGTTATCGAATCCAAAAATCTCATCTAAAATACTTCTTAAAAAACTATTGACTGGCCAATCACAATGAACGTAGATGCTACCTGTATCGGTTAAAAGTTCTTGCATGAGAGTTAAACGTTCATACATCATGTGGAGATATGAATCTGTTCCTTTCCCCCAAGTGTCTCGATAGGCAACCATCTCCAGAGCCGATTGCTCTTTTGTAAAAGCATCTTCATCTTGTCCAATGGGCATTTTCATGGTGAAATCCGCACCCACATCAAACGGCGGGTCAATATAAATCAGGTCAATCTTGCCCTTAAATTCCTGCAACAGCGAAGCCATCACCAGCTTGTTGTCGCCCCAAATCAGCCGATTGCGAAAATCATCCACACGTCGCAGTCAACAAGCCCAGAGCGATGAGGCGCAGCAGCAGCGACTCGACTATTGGCAGCAGGTGAGCCACATTGAGCGGCATAACCTGGTTTTTCTGGATGAAATGAGCATGTTGTTGGGTCTAATGCGGCTGATGGGACGAGCGGCTAAAGGGCAACGAGTATATGACATCAAGCCGTTCTATTGAGGCACTCGGGTGAATGTCATCGGAGCCATCTGTGCCTGGAAAGTTCTGGCGCTCAAAGCGCTAGATCGTTCCCTGACGGGTGAGCAGTTTAAGCAGTTCTTGCAAGAAGACCTAGGGTCTCAACTGTGGCCAGGAGCCGTGGTGGTCATGGATAATCTGCCGGCCCACAAAGTTCAAGGGGTGCCGGAAATCCTGGCCCAAGTGGGTGCCAAACCTTTGTATTTATCACCCTATTCCCCAGAGTTTAATCCAATTGAGCACTGGTGGTGGGAGTTAAAAGCGTTTATCCGGCAATTTGTACCCAAGACCAAAGAAACCCTGGTTAAACTGCTATACCTGGCAAAATATTGTCTTCCTCTGAGACATTGAAGAACTACTTTGTTCACTGCTGCTACTGTGCCAGTTAGTTATGTAAAGCGCTGTAATCTATCGATGGTCGGTTCCATCGATCTGTTATCTTGCTTTGTGAGATCTTGGGTGTATTGTCTTCATATTTAGGACTTCTAGGTAATTTGAACCGAACTACCAGCCACCCATGCAGCCGATAGCGCTTCTGCTTGCTTTAGTACATTCTGAACAGCAGCAGTCTGGAGATCGGGCGGATAACCATACTTCCTCAAAATGTGTTTAACCGTCCTCCGCAGTTTGGCTCTAGCACTCTCACGATGCGCCCAATCAACGGTGATATTCGATCGCAGGCTGTTGAGTAATTCATGGGCGATCACTTTTAACTGGTCATTCCCCATGACTTGTACGGCACTTTCATTCTCTGCTAGGGCATCGTAGAAAGCGATTTCTTCAGTCGATAGTCCCTCCTCTTGCCCACGCTGACGGGCGTTACGAATGTCCTTAGCAAGTTCTATGAGTTCTTGGATCACTTCAACGGTACTAATGGCGTTGGTGTGATAGCGCGCGATCGCCTGCTCCAGCCGTTGGGAAAATTTCTTCTCCTCTGTTATATTTATCCGAGTACGGGAGTGTATCTCATCATTCAACAATCGTTTCATGGCTTCAAGGGCGAGGTTTTTCTTTTGCATCTGCTGAATTTCCAGCAGGAAGTCATCGGAGAGAATGGAAATGTCAGGGGAGGATAACCCAGCCGCACTGAGAATATCGACAATTTCGGTAGAGACTACGGCGCGATCGATGATTTGTTGGACAGCCAATTCCCGCTCTGCTTTTGACTTACCATTAGGGGTGCGGGAGCCAACCAAAGCGGCACGGATAGCCTGAAAGAAGCCGACTTCATCGCGAATTTGACGGGCTTCATCACTGGCAGAGGCGAGAGCAAAGGCTTTAGAGAGTGCCAGCACTGCATCTTGATAGCCGCGGTGTGCTTGCTTTTTGGCGTTGTCGTCCGTTTCCCGTTGGGCGGCTTGGTGTTGTTGTTCCAGAATCCACTCGATCGCTTCTGCCATCACCGCTAGGCGTTCTTGGGGCGTACCCACCAAGCCCCGCTGGTAATTAAAACCATGAAACATGGCGCGCACCACATCGTATTTTTCCAGCATCAGGGCGATCGCCTCTTGCTCATCAATCCCCACTTGTCCTTGGTCTAGGGGGGAATAGTCCCGCAGGGCTTCTTTTAGCCGCTGGGCAATACCAATGTAATCCACTACTAAGCCCGCAGGTTTATCCCGAAAAACGCGGTTCACACGGGCGATCGCCTGCATTAGGCTATGCCCTTTCATCGGCTTATCCACATACAGGGTATGCAGTGCGGGGGCATCAAACCCCGTGAGCCACATATCCCGCACAATTACCAGTTGGAGTGGGTCGTTAGGGTCTTTTAATCGCTTTGCCAATAGCTCGCGGCGGGCTTTAGTGCCAATATGGGACTCCCATTCTTGGGGGTCGCTGGCAGAACCTGTCATCACAATTTTAATTTTGCCCTCATTGTCGTTGTCAGAATGCCAATCGGGACGGAGAGCGATAATTTGATGGTAAAGTTTGACGCAAATCGCCCGACTCATACAGACGATCATGGCTTTACCCGCGAGGGCGGCGACTCGGTTTTCAAAGTGGCTGACCAGATCGGCGGCGACCAGCTTTAATCGGTTTTCTGACCCAACGAGGGCTTCCACCTTTGCCCATTTTTGATTGAGTCTCGCCTGCTCTGTTTGTTCTTCGTCTTCCAAAAGTTCTTCGATCTCTGCATCAATTTTGGGCTTTTGGTCTTCGGGCAATTCAATCCGAGCGAGGCGGCTTTCGTAATAGATAGGAACTGTTGCGCCATCTTCTACCGCACGGCTGATGTCGTAGATGTCGATGTAGTCGCCAAACACAGCGGGGGTGTTGACATCGGTGGCTTCGATCGGCGTGCCTGTAAAGCCAATAAAGGAGGCATTGGGTAAGGCATCGCGCAGATATTTAGCGAAGCCGTAGGCAATTTCTCCAGTTTTTTGATCTACTTTTGCCCTGAAGCCGTACTGGCTACGGTGGGCTTCATCAGCAATCACGATCACATTACGCCGATCGCTTAGCAGGGGAAAGCGGCTTTCTCCTCGCTCTGGTAAAAGCTTTTGTATGGTGGTAAAGATAACCCCACCAGCGGCTCGACTGAGAATCGCTTGCAGGTCTTGCCGATTTTTGGCTTGCTCGGGATTTTGACGAATTAAATCGCGGCACATGGTAAAGGTGGCAAACAGTTGATCGTCTAGGTCGTTGCGATCGGTGATCACTACGAGCGTGGGGTTCTCCAGTTCGGGACGGCGCACCAACTGCCCAGCATAAAATGCCATCAATAGGCTTTTGCCAGAACCTTGGGTATGCCAGATCACCCCCACTTTGCGATCGCTCTGAATTGCGGCAATGGTTCGTGCTACAGCTTTTTTAACAGCGTGGAATTGGTGGTATCCGGCGATGATTTTGTAGATGCCAGAGCCTGTATCGCCAAAAACGATGAAGTTTTGCACGAGGTCGAGCAGTCGCTGTTTGGCAAATACGCCCTCAATCAATACCTGCATTTCTGGTGTGCCTTTGGGGGCGATGCGTTCTCCGTCAATGGTGCGCCAAGGCATAAACCGCTCTAGGTCAGCAGTGAGAGAGCCGATGCGAGCGGTCAGACCATCGGTAATAACGAGCAGGGCATTGGTGCGGAAGAGGGAAGTAATCTGCTTTTTGTAGGTTTGCAGTTGGTTATAGGCGGCGGTAAGGGTAGCGGATTCACTGCTGGGATTTTTAATCTCAATGACAGCGATCGGCAGTCCATTGATAAACACTACGACATCGGGGCGGCGGTTGTAGCTATTTTCGATGATGGTAAATTGGTTAAGTACCAGCCAGTCGTTATTCTCTGGGTTAGCAAAATCGATCGCATAGACTTTATCGCCGCGAATAGTGCCGTCTATTGTGTACTCGACATCAACCCCTTCGACGAGGGCTTGGTGCAGGCGGCGGTTTTCTTCGATTAAATTAGGCTTAGCGGTGGCGATGAGTTTCTTAAAGGCATCGTCGCGGGCGTCTGGGGGGATGGTGGGATTCAGACGAGCGATCGCTTCCTTGAGTCGGCGGGCGAGGATAACATCGCTATAAGATTCCCGTTCGGGCTGGGAACCGTCGGGGGAGGCGATGACATTGGGCAGGTAGGTGTAACCGAGATTTTGGAATTGCTCAATTAGCAGTTGTTCAATATCGGCTTCGGATAGATAACTCATGCAATTAGTGGGTTAAGGCATGGATGCTTTCTTCAATAGTAGGTTATTTGCCAAGCGAATCAAGCCGTCAATATCCCTAATCCGAATCTGCCCTGACATCAGCTTGGGTGCAAGGATTGTTTTGTTTTTCTTTTGTGAAGGCTTGGATTTTTTCGTACAAACTATCTACTGTTTCGCCTGCAAATAGTTCATCTTTGGTTTGGAGATAGTCGCCACTTCCTAAGCCTAAAGAGGCAACAAAACGGGCAACTTTCCAAGGCTCCATTTCTTTGACTAAAATTTTTAGAGCTTCTGCTAGGATTTGTTGATCGGATGCTAAGTTAACCCTCATTGCCCAACTCCAAAATAAAATCTACTGGATTAAGAACGGAAATAGTCAAGCTAGTACAACGGTTGATGAGCCGTCTATCACAGGTTAGCATATAGTTGCAGTTTGCGGCTTCAGCACAAGCAACATGTAAGGCATCTAATAATTTTATGCCACTTTCTTGTAGTTTTTTAGCACGATCTTTGATCGCTGGTGTAAGTGTCTGGTTGTGAGTAGCAAACCGAAAGTATGTAAGGACAAATAAGGTTTGCTCTTGCTTGGGATTGCGGCTGATTTCATATTCCAATACCTCAGAAACGACAAGTTCTATTTGTCGACTCTCAATGACTTGAAAAATCAATATAGTAGCCTGAGTTTCTAAAAAGATTTTGGCTTGGGATTGGTCATCAAATGGACGGTGAAAAACGCTAGTGTCTAGGTAAACCCTCACTATAACACTTCCTCTACTATTTTCTCAGCATCTTTTACCCGAATCTGCCCTGACATCAGCTTGGGTAATAGGCGATCGCGCATTTCCGCCAGCGTGCGTGATTCGTGATTGTTGTGTTGAATCTTCAATAAAAGATTCTCTACGAAAGCAAACAATCCAAATCTTATCTCTTGGGGAGGAAAAATCACATATGTACCTGACAAAACCGATAGGCTTAAATTTGCTTGAACAGCATGAACTATTTTTGAATGCAGTTTTTCTTGGAAACTTTTGTCGCTAATTAGTAAGTACAAAAATAGATGGGGAATTGTCTCTGAATCTGGTCGAATGATTGCTATAGCTTGATTTGTGTTTGCTGGCAAAATTGCTTCATCGATAATTGCCACTCTTCCTATCGTTCCTGCGATCGTATAAAGAATATCGTTCTTTTGAAGAATAGAGCGTTTCAAGGAGCCAAGATGAACTGATTCTGGAATTTTTTCGAGTTTATCCCAAATAATTGAGCCATTATCAGAGATAGCATTTACTCTTAGAAAGTTCACTAATTTATCTAAGTTAAAAACTGGTAGATAGTCAGCTTTTCGAGGAGTTGTTCCTTTTGTTATTTTTGTTGAAACTTCACCTAAAGTTCTTTTCATCCAACCTTCTGGTAAACCTGTTTCCTCATCGATCGCATCAGGGAACAGCGACCAGATCGGCTCTGGTAGGTAGGGGGCGCGACCCTCGATTTTGGCGCGGGTGGGTCCAAAGTCCACAAACCAATCTTTGAAGATCSCCCTTGCCATTGCCTCCAGCGTTTCGTTCATCCGCCGATTCAGTTCGATCTTGTCGTCGAGACTGCCCAAAATGTGGGCGATCGCTTTTTGTTCAGAAAGTGGGGGAACTGGAATATACATATAATCAAATGATGAAGCTGTAACTCTCTGTCTTCCTGATGTACCAGACATTTGACTTATTGCATAACCTCTTACTTTCTCCCATTTAACGAGATAGTAAGCATAGTCATTTAAAGTAACGCCTTCACGACCTCTAATAACAATAAATTCAGTTGAGCCATGAGCCTTTGAATTAGCTACTCCACAAAATCTTGCTATTTTCCCATTTTCAAGGCATGGAGTAATTCTTGCCATGAGAGTATCTCCCACTTCAAATCGAGACCCTCCACCATTGAACACTCTAAATTCCTTTGCAAATACACATCTTGACGATGGATCAATTGATGACATATCAACGAATGGATAGTTTTTACCTCTAAGTAATGAAACAGAGGGATTTATACAGACCGCATTACTAAAAACCATTTCTATCCACTCACTCATCGTTCGCTCAGCGTCGGCTTTGCCGAATCGCCACCTCCACTTGCTCTAACTGCCGATTGCAAAACCTCGATTAGTGCTGATTTACTCACCATCAATAAATGGATGATTCATTGCCAAATGATACAACTAAGTTGCCGCTTGCTCGTGGATTGTCGGATGCAATAAAGCACCATCAAATGTTGCTTGAGGCTGAGCTAAAGCAGAATCCAGCAATCCTTCATCTCGTAGCCCTAGAGACCCGCCAAAACTTTGTATTTGATCGGTATGAATCAGCAAGACATCCTCTCTGGTTAAAAATTTAGGACTCAGCAAGGCGATGATAAACCTCCCCTCGTTCCTGCTTGGATTCTTGGTAGGCTTGCCACACTGGGGTATCCATCTCCTCCTCCAGCAAAGTTACGATCGCCCTAGTCGCAACCTTAACTTGCAAAGGCTCTAATGGGCGAATAGTACCGTCTGGTTCAACGATCGCTTCCACGCTTTTTAACATACCTAAACCTCCTGTTTATTGAAAAGACTCCAAGCTATTCTCCTCTTTGAGCGGTGATGACTCAAAAGTCACCCCTTCATAAAACTGCTCGATCGGTAAACTTAGATTGATACTCTTCAAATCTACGCGATCGCCCTCTCTATAACTCAGGATTACCCATTCGCCCGTATCTTTTCTATGATAAACATCAATCGCCATCTCATCAGAACTGACCAACACATAATCAATTAAATTAGGATTGCGACGGTACCGATCAAACTTTTTGCCGCGATCGTAAGCCTCGGTACTTGGTAATAAAACCTCTACAATTAGGCAAGGATAGGTAATATAGAGCGGATGCTCGCGATCGCGATCGTCACAAGTTACGCTCAAGTCTGGATAGGTGTAGTTGGCTGTATGGAGAATCCTAATCTTCAAATCCGAGTTGAAAACCTGACATTGACTTCCTCGCAAGTGCGATCGAATCAACAACAAGGAATTTATGGCAATCACGCTATGATTTTTTGTCCCACCACTCATCGCATACACAAAACCATCGATCAGTTCGTGCTTTTCTAACTGTTGTTCCTCCCAAGCAAAATACTCTTCAGGGGTGAAGTAGCGATCCTGTTTTTTGACAGCAATCATAGGATTCTCCTAATTCCCAGTTGTAATACTATCTTATGTCTCCCAGCCCAACCACTCCAAGTTTTTCCGAATGGTATCCTCCAACCGTGCTGACTCCTTGAACTGTTCCGCTAACTTTGCCGTCAGTTCTGCCATCTTTTCCTCAAAAGGCACATCGTCCTCTTCAGCCGCTGCTGCCCCCACATACCGCCCCGGCGTTAGCACATAGTTATGCCGCCGAACTTCTTCTAGACTTGCTGACTTACAAAAACCTGGTACATCCTCATAGCCGTTTCCTTCCCGCCAAGCATGATAAGTATCGGCAATTTTGGCTATATCTTCATCGCTCAATTCCCGCCGTGTGCGATCGACCATGTGTCCCAGCTTGCGGGCATCAATAAATAAAATTYCCCCCCGCCTATCCCTTAATTTCTTATTCCGTGCGATGCCGTTGGACTTATCCTTTGCCAAAAACCACAAACAAGCGGGAATCTGGGTAGAATAAAACAACTGTCCCGGTAGGGCAACCATGCAATCGATCGCCTCACCCTCAATCATTGCCTTGCGGATTTCCCCCTCCCCGCTGGTCTGGGATGACATCGAACCATTCGCCAACACTACCCCCGCTGTCCCTGTCGGTTTCAAATGGTGCCAGATATGCTGTAACCAGGCATAGTTTGCATTGCCTACCGGCGGAATGCCAAACTGCCAGCGGGCAGATTCTCTCAGCCTTTCCCCGCCCCAATCCGAGGTATTAAACGGTGGATTCGCCAAGATAAAATCAAACCGCAAATCGGGGAATTCGTCCTTGTGAAATGACCCGTCCGAGTTCCAGCGAATATCCGCATCAATCCCCCGCACTGCCAAATTCATCTTGCACAAGCGCCAAGTGGTGTAGTTGCTCTCCTGTCCATAGATGGCAATATCCCCAATCCGTCCCTGGTGATCCTGCACAAACTTTTCTGACTGCACAAACATTCCCCCCGAACCACAGCAGGGGTCATACACCCGTCCCCGATAGGGTTGCAACATCTCCACCATCACCCGCACCACCGATCGCGGCGTGTAGAATTCACCCCCCCGCTTGCCCTCCGACCCGGCAAACTGGCTTAAAAAATACTCATACMCCCGCCCCAATACATCCCTGGCGGTATCCTGTGCCTCTCCCAACGCGATGTTAGAAATCAAGTCAATCAACTCCCCCAACATCACCGCATTTAAGGCAGGACGGGCATATTCTTTAGGCAGAACCCCCTGCAGCGATGGATTATCCTTTTCAATCGCCAGCATCGCTTCGTCAATTAGTTTACCGATGGTTGGCTGTTTGGCGTTGGCTTGCAAGTGCGACCACCGCGCCGCCTGCGGAACCCAAAACACATTTTCTGCTAGGTACTCATCGCGATCTTCCAAGATGTCTGGGTCATTGGGAAATGATGCCTCTAATTTGCGCCGTTGCGCCTCGAAGCGATCGGTGATGTGCTTGAGAAAGATTAGACCCAAGACCACATGTTTGTAATCTGACGGCTCCATGTTGCCCCGCAACTTGTCCGCCGCCTTGAAAAGTTCGGCTTCATAACCTAGGTTGGCGCCATTCGTTTGGGATGAAGAGGAGTTGGGCATCGGGGTACAGAGCGATTGTTCACATCCACCTTACCCTTAAACGATCGCATCCGCCCTCAGCCCCAGCCCCTCTCCTAGAACGGGAGAGGGGAGTTGAATCGATTAGACAACCAGTTTTGACGGCAGCAACGGTTCATTTATGAGGCTCACCAAATAAAATCACTGATGTGTGCAATTGTTGAACCACTTGAGTTGTAATATCACTTACGGTTAACCCCCCAGCAGTACCGCGACGAATAGAGCGCATTAGCACTAGGTCACACTGTTGTGCCTCTTGCAAAATTGCAGCGGCAATATCGTTGCTAACCAGAGTCTTAATAATAGTCGTGATCTGTGGGGCTTGCTCTTGAGTGATGCTCCCTAAATCGTCTTCAAACTGAGAGGTTTGCTCTTGGGGAGTGTTGGGCAGCACCACATGCAACAAAATCACTTTGGCGTTACTCACTCCCGCCAAGGCTTGGGCAAAACGAACAATCCGCAGGGTCGTGGGGGCTAAATCCCGCGTGGGTACTAGGATGGTAGCAATGTTTTCTGGTGCATCCAACAGGCGCGTAATGGCCACAGGGCAAGGGCTTGACCAGAGGACGCTATCAATCATGCTGCCAAACAACCGTGCCTTGAGACTGCTGGTTTCTGACCAGCCCATAACAATAAGGCTGGCATTTTGTTCACGACTGAGGCGGGTAATGCCCAAGGCAATATCATCATCAATGCGAATGGCCGGAGTTACTTCCACTCCGTAGGCATCCGCTAGCTCAACTGCACGACGGATTAACTTACGACTGCGGATCAACTCACCCTCGAGTCGGGGATCGTCCATGTGGACTTGACCACGTACAATCGCTACCGAGACGACTCGTCCTGACTCATAGCGGGCTAGCAATGCCGCTAGTTCAATGAGCGATCGCTGAGTTTGGGGATTGTTGACCGGCACAACCACCGTAAACGGCGGCTGCGGATCCTCAGCGTCCCCATGGGAGCTATCCCACCATGCCGCCACTTCATCAATGGCCTCCTGTTCCGGCTGTGGAATGGGAATGCGATTGGCGGTGCGGGCGGTAATAATGGGGCCCAGAATTGAGGTCACCACCATCAGCACCAAGACACTGTTCAGGATGTCTTTGGTGAGAATCCCTTCTTGAAACCCCACTAGGGTGGCGGCTAGGGTGGCTGCCACCTGCGGCAGCGAAAGAGACCACATCGTCAGCATCTCTACCCGTGTGTAGCGGTACCATAGCGCAGCGAGCCATGCGGCAATAAACTTGCTGCCAATGAGGCCAACCACAATGGCCACCGTAATCCCAATGGATGCTAAGGTCTTTACAAAGGCCGGGATGTCAATCAGTAACCCCATATCGACGAAAAAGAAGGGGATAAACAACACCCCGCCCACAAACTCCACCTTTTCTTTGACGGGGCTGTCGCCTAAAACGTCATTGACGGCCAACCCTGCCAAGAACGCACCGACA
This sequence comes from Synechococcus sp. PCC 6717, assembly GCF_022698185.1. NCBI lineage: Bacteria > Bacillati > Cyanobacteriota > Cyanophyceae > Synechococcales > Synechococcaceae > Synechococcus > Synechococcus sp. PCC 6717. The sequence continues at coordinate 48,728 of NZ_JAKLTV010000005.1, forward strand.
ATCTGCTCAACACCAATGACTTGCGCACCCACCGATGCCACAAAGAGTGCCAAAAGGGTAAACAAAAATTGATTCCCTTGATCGTCGCGCGATCGCCGGAAAAATTCCTTCCCAGCGCGGTCAAACCCCCACAGCACTAAGACACAGTACAGCCCTAAGGTGATGAGTTGATTCACCAGCGTTAGGGCGGTAAACTCCCCCTGGTTAATCCCCACGCAGATGGCCAAGACAACCAGTGCGGCTGTATCCGTAAAAATGGTGGCACCAATGGTCACTGTCACTGCTTCGTTTTGCACCACCCCCAACCGCCGCACAATGGGGTAGGCCAAAAGGGTATGGGAGGCCAACAAAGAGCCAATGAGCAGTGACGCATTCCAGCCAAAATTAAACCAACGGCCAATGGTAATACCGGTGAAAATTGGCACAATAAACGTGAGAAAGCCAAAGGCCATCGAGCGTTGGCGAGTTTTGCGAAACTGACTGAGATCAATTTCTAAACCAGCGACAAACATCAGATAGACTTTGCCAATGTCTGACAGCAGCTTCATTGTCTCGGTCTCGTGTGAGAGAAACCGCAGGCCATTGGGGCCAAGAATCACGCCGGCCAACAGCAATCCCACTAGACCCGGAAGGTGCAGCCGTTCAAAGACTGGGGGAATCAGCAGAATCACCGCCAGCAGAACCGTAAAGACAAAAATGGGGTTGCTGACATCCATTGGTGCTTACCCTGCTATGCAAAAGAGTGTTGATTCAGATCATCTGATGAATCATCGGAGCAAATTATGCTTGCTGAGCCTCGAAGTAACGACCAATGGTTTCCACATCCTTGTCACCGCGCCCCGAGCAATTGAGGACAATCCGTGGTTGGCCTGTAAGTTGCGGGCACAGGGTTTCAAGGTAGGCAAGGGCATGGGCGGTTTCTAGGGCAGGCAAAATGCCTTCGAGTTCCGCTAAGCGCACACAGGCGGCGATCGCCTCAGCATCGGTCACGCTATAGTATTCCGCCCGGCCAATGTCTTTTAAGTAGCTGTGCTCTGGCCCCACCCCCGGATAATCTAAGCCCGCACTGATGGAGTGAGCCTCAACCACTTGGCCATCTTGATCTTGGAGCAGGTAACTCATGGCACCGTGCAGCACGCCGACCTGTCCTTTGGTGAGGGTGGCGGCATGGTGAGAGCTATCGACCCCTTCGCCAGCGGCTTCAACACCAATGAGGCGAATCTGGGTATCGGGGACAAACTCGTGGAACAGTCCCATGGCATTCGAGCCACCGCCAACACAGGCTAGGAGAATATCCGGTAGGCCGCCCCACTTTTGCTGACACTGCTGCCGTGTTTCCGCCCCAATAATGGCATGGAACTCCCGCACTAGCATCGGGTAGGGATGGGGGCCGGCCACAGAGCCAAGGATATAGTGGGTGGTTTCCACATTGGTCACCCAGTCGCGAATTGCTTCAGAGGTAGCATCCTTGAGGGTGCCTGTTCCGGCACTCACCGGCGCAACCTCTGCACCCAGCAGCCGCATCCGTAAAACATTCAGCCGCTGGCGCTCCATATCCTGTACGCCCATATAGATCACGCACTGTAGGCCAAAACGAGCGCAGACAGTCGCCGTGGCCACACCGTGCTGTCCGGCACCGGTTTCGGCAATAATGCGCCGCTTGCCCATGCGCTGAGCAAGGAGTACCTGTCCCAAGGCATTGTTGATTTTGTGGGCACCGGTGTGGTTTAAGTCTTCGCGTTTTAAGTAAATTTGGGGTTGAACGTAGGAATTGGCGTAGTGGGCACTGAGGCGCTCAGCAAAGTATAGGGGGCTAGGGCGACCCACATAATCGTGGAGGAGCTGCTGTAGTTCCTGCTGAAAGCTGGGGTCTTGACGATAGTGATTAAAGGCCGCTTCTAGCTCTGCCAAGGCCGGCATGAGGGTTTCGGGGACGTACTGACCACCAAAGCGACCAAAGCGGCCACGATGATCGGGGCGGGCAGCGGTACTCAAAGCATCAGTAGAAGCAGCAGTCACAGGCACAATCCTTCACGAGTAATGTTGAGGGGGTCTTATAGGATTGTGCCACGTCACGGCAGACGGCGGCTGAGGGTGCGGCTTGGGTTCAGCCAATCATCTAGGCACGCCTCTAAAACCTGCATTTCGGGAAAAAGGCTTTGCCGCAGCCATTGCCCGATCGCATCTAGAGGGGAAAATTCTGCCCCCACTTGCCAGTTGAGTCCTTGGCTGAGGGGGGTCAGGTGATTGCCCGGTAGGCTTAAGGCAGTGACCAGATCGGCAAATTTGGCTTTTAAGAGGCTACGCAGGCGGGCTGTTTGGTCAATGTCATCCTCTTGAAAGCGAATGAGGAGGTTGCGGCGGACGGGGTAGCGCTGTTGGATCAGGTGTTCGGTTTCTTTGGGGCTGGGGCTGAATTCAACGCCCACCGGCGCAAGGTTCTCCATCCAAGGAATGGATTGACTGGCGGCGTAGTTATTGAAGGCCATAAATATATTACCGGCGCGATCGCCATCGTAGAGGCTATTAAGGAGCAGGTGGAGCTTACAGCCCATACTGTGTCCCAACCCGTAGATGGGCAACCCGGGGGGGTGGCCTTGGCGGTACTCCAGCCAGTCAAGGGCATAGTCAAGTTTGTTGAGCACCTCAAGGGCGATCGCCGCGTGATCAAAGGTATTCACAAAGGGGGTAGCGATAATGCCATAGCCAACGCTGGCTAAGTGCTCCAGCAAGCGCCGATAGGTCAACTGGGGGGCTGCCGCCACAAAGGCTCCCCCAAGAAAATGAATCCAGCCCACGGGACGACGTGGCACCAACAGCCAGTTGCCACGCACCTCTTGCCACTCCAAAATGATTGACCTCCAAACGTGCGCAATTAACTGTAATGTAACGAATACGCAGACAACGGTGTAATAGGAGACGGTATGGTCGCTCAACTGATTGCCCTTGGCGCAGCCGGAGTTGGGGTACTGGCAGCACTAGTGGCTCTAGGGTTGGAATGGCGCTATCGTAAGCGGCCAGCCCATCCCTTAGAGATTATTCCTGCCGTGTGGAACCTTGAAATTTACGAGCCGCAGCACTATCGCTTTGTCGGCCAGTTGGGGCTGAGCAATCCGCACCGTGGGCTAGAAGTCATGGTGCCGAATCTCACGGCTGAAGTGGTTCTCTTGGCCGACAGCGCCGTGGACACCATTCAAACAGAGGTGTACGTTACCCCCCGGCACCCAGAACCCGAATTTGCCCCCCGCGCCGATGGCTATTGGTTTGCCTATATTGTGAAATCCACAAAGCAAACCAGTGTTGAACTGCGGGTGGATCTGCGGGGGGTGAATGTGGCAGACGTGCAGGCAGCTTGGGTTAAGGTGCATTACGTTGCCTATGGTCCCCATGGTCGCTTTGCCAAGACCCACCATGAATTTATCCCCCTGAAATTTCCAGCCAAGGGGGAAAGCGGTGTGTGGCGGCCGGCGGAAGGCTGTCAAGTGCTGCCCATTCGCACCCACTTACTCACACCCCTAGATGTGCCGCTGGAGGTTGTCAATCGCTACGTGCTCCCCCACGCCCAAGCGGGAGATATTGTGGCCATTGGCGAAACACCGATCGCCATCATCCAAGGTCGCCTCAAGGATCCGGCGCAGTTAACACCGGGCTGGGTGGCTACGCGGGTGTGTCAGTTCTTTTTGCCGACCTCTAGTCTTGCCACGGCCTGTGGGATGCAAGCCCTTGTTGAGGAGGTAGGCGAGCTACGGGTGCTGCTGGCCTTCTTAGGCGGGGCGATCGCCAAACTATTTGGCTATCGGGGCGGATTTTACCAGTTGGCCGGAGAGCAAGCGCGACTCATTGATGATGTCACCGGCACCTTACCCCCCTACGATCAATTTATTGTCATGGGGCCTGCCAACCCCCAAGTGGTAGTGGATGACCTCGCGGCCAAAACAGGTCTTGGGGTAGCCATTGTCGATGTCAACGATCTCGGTGCGGTCAAAGTTCTGGCGGCAAGTGCGGGCGTATCATCACAGCTATTGACCGCTGCCCTGCGTAAAAACCCGGCCGGTAATGCCGATGAGCAAACCCCCATCGTTCTCATTCGCCCCAATTAGGACTGACAAGAACAAATAAGCCTGTTTCTAAACGGGTCAGCAGTGCCCGTAATTGCTGTTGCGCAGCGGCAGGCTCAAGGGGGTCAAGGGTGACAGGATCACGGGGTGAGAGTTGCCGGTAGCGATCGCATAGCGCTGGAAAGGGTAGTGATCCCTCAAACAAGGGTAGGAGAGTGGCCAACCCAAGAGGATCGATGTACACCGGGCTAGGGCTAGCAGCACTCATGAAGGTGCCTAAATCCACAATCAGGCGATCGCTTAAGTAATTGAGCCATTTCTCCTTGATCTCGGCGGTTCGCAACTGCGGGTGGAGGTGGATAGTGGCCTGCTGCCATTGCGTTTCTGACCACTCTTCAAGGGGCGCAACCTCAGCCTTAGTGCCACCATGCCCACACCAAAAATCTAAAAGGCGATGCACTGGATGAATCAGTTCGTACATCTCTAGCTGTACCTGTAAGGGCACATCTGGCAAGCTCAAGGCTAAAAAGGTCGGTAAATTCTCAGGATCCCTAAACAGATCCAACAGGTTCCAATGGCGCCAGTTGACCATCGAAATGAACTCCAGATCAGCCGCCGCCAAGTAGGCAAACATCTCAGGGATCGTGCTGCCCTTATCCCCAACGAGAAGATGATTGGCCAACAGGGCTTCATTGCTGGCATCGTTGACATCGTTGTAATGGGGGTTCCATGCCCGTGCTTTTAAGTCCACGCCATCTTTGAGTTCCTGCATCACCTCCCGCACGATTTCCATTTCTAGGTCTTCGGGGTTGCCATCCATCAATCCCATCAAACGAAAGAGGCCTTGAGCGCGATAAAAGGGAAACCGTTGGAACGCACTGTGCAAATTAGTGCGCAGAATGCCCTCTGGCTTGAGGACACTTTTAAGCGCCTGTAACCCCTCTACGGCATCGGGCAATAGGTACAGCACCTCATCGCAGTTAATGTAATCAAATTGCTCTGCCCAGGTGGGTAACTCTAAAATGGAGCGGGTTTCAAAGAAGACATTCTCAATGTTGTGAAACTTCAAGCGCTCCGCCGCCAATTTGACGGATTCCGCCGACAAATCAATGCCGACAATTTCTGCCCCCGGATTGGCGATCGCCAGCACCAAGGACTTATAGCCTGTCCCACACCCCGCATCAAGAATGCGTTTGCCACGGGTCTCGGGGACACGACGATCCCTCAGATAAAAGGCGGTGACCAGATCATGAACAAACAGAACATTGGGGTTATCCTTAGGCGACTTGTCAAGGGCAATGCGTGGATACGGACCATAGTCAAACTGGCGGCGAACTTTCTCTAGATCAGCATCAGTGGCCATCAACCAACACTCCATAAATAAACGAAATTTCACCAATTGACCCTCCTCATTGGCGTGAGGGAGAAGAGCCTTGGTGGTATGAGGCAACTGGTTCAAACCGAGTCACCTTTACCCAATAATTTCGGCTATCACGCAGATGATTTCCAACATATTCTTGGTATTGAATGCCACCTGCCCTATGTTGATTGCCACGTTTGGGTCTCGGTCTAGTTTAGCCCCACATGCGCAGCGATGGGGGTGCCGCCCCAACCCACCAAAAAGAAGGGCGATTTTTGTATTTGCTAAGCCCTGTCGGAACCCTACAGCGCCAGTGATCCCGCAAGTGTTGATAGAATAGTTAGTAGATTCATTTGCCAAAGGGCTACTCCTGTGTCTGAACTGCCCCAACCAGAATTTGATAAAGACAAGTTTTTGTACCCTACCAGTCGCTATCACGGTAACTTTACGCCGCAAAATTTGGCATTTAATGCCAATTTGCAGGAGTTTGCTCAGCGGGTGAGTTACATCTGTGGGTTGGAAACGGGTGGTAAGTTGCCCCCTCAAGAGGCCTATAACGAAATCAAAGCGCTCTGGAAGCAGTTAAAAAAATCCCGCGAAATGTTGTTGGACTATGAGCCTAACCCACCCGATGAGACCGCTGGGGACTAAAATGCCGCGATCGCCCCATTATCCCACGACCCTACTACTGAGCTTGGGCACAGCGCCTTTTCTGGTGGGGGTGTGTGTTGGCCGTGTCCTGTGGGCGTTCAGCTTAGACCTCAGTGCTGCGAGTACCGAACTCCTCCGAGGGGAGTGCCTGCCCCTAGTGAATGCTGACGAGGTTTAGGGGTAAAAGGCTACTTGAGGTAGGCCAAGGGTTTCCGGCCACCCCATCATGATATTCAAACACTGGATTGCCTGCGCTGCTTGCCCCTTCATCAGGTTGTCGATAGCCGACATAACGATCACCCGTCCAGTGCGTTCATCCACCTCAATGCCAATGAAGCAGGCATTGGTGCCCCACGCCCACTTGGTTTGCGGGTAGATGCCTGGCGGCAAAATACTGACCCAGGGCGAATGACGATAGAACGCTTGATAAATGGTGATTAAGTCCTCCCGTACCAGACCTGGATCCCGCAGAGTCGCGTACACCGTGGCAAGAATCCCCCGCGGCATCGGGATAAGGTGAGGGGTAAACTGTACCAACACCGACTGCCCTGATAAATCGCTACAGATGGCTTCAATTTCAGGGGTATGGCGGTGGCGGGCAACATTGTAGGCGGCTACAGAATTATCGGCTTCCGCCAGCAACAAATTCACTTTGCCTTGACGCCCGCCGCCGGAGGTGCCGGATTTGGCATCGATAATTGCGGTATTCGGTTCAATGAGCCCCTGTTTGATCAAGGGGGCAAGCGCCAGCAGACTGGCTGTGGGGTAACACCCTGGACAGCCAATCAGGGAACTTTTGGCAATGCGATCGCGATAAAGCTCCGGTAGGCCATACACCGCCTGTGCGGCAATCGCAGCATCATCCCGCTCGGTGCCATACCACTGGGTATAGGTTTTGAGGTTCTGAAAGCGATAATCCGCCGAGAGATCCAGTACCTTACAGCCCCGCGCTAACAGTTGCGGAGCGAGGGTGAGGGCAAGACCATTGGGGAGGGATAAAAATACAACTTGGGTGCGATCGCCAATAGCGGCAACATCCACTGGCTCAACCGTTAAATTCACCCGTCCTTGCAAATGGGGATACAACTCAGTGTAAGGGCGACCCGCGCTACCTTCGCCCCCCAGATAGGTAATGTCCGCGTAGGGATGATCTAGTAGTAAACGCACCAGTTGAATGCCACCATACCCCGATGCCCCAATAATGCCAACCGCAATGCGATCGCCCATACCTCACTCCCTTGTTGTTGCCCTTAGTGTACCGTTTTTTCACCAGTTCGCTTATACTGCCGGATCTGTCCTCAAGCATTCATGTCGATGGAGCCAACCCCTGATTTTGTCTTGCCTCTCCCTGCTGCGGATGCCTCTCTCACTGAAGCGGAGTTTTTACAGCAGGTGCGCCAAGCGTGGCAGGTGTGTGAACGCTTTGATCTGCAAACGGAGATTTGGCGGGGGCAAATTTTACGGGCGGTGCGCGATCGCTACCGCCATCAAGGCGATGAACGGGGAGTAGGCTTTAGCCACTGGCTACAGGAACACGACATTAGCAAGCGCCGTGCCTACGATCTGATTCAGTTGGCCGATCGCGCCGATGAGCTACTAACCCAGCGTCCCCTTCCCCCCGAAGCTATTTCTCGCTTTAGCAAACGGGCTTTTTTAGAAACCGCCGCTGCCGACCCCGAAGTCCAAGCCCTCATTACCGATGCGGCGCAACAGGGCGATCGCATTACCCATCGCGAGGTTCGCCAACTACAGGAGCAGTGGACTGCCCTCAACTCCGACCTGTTACCCACCATTGTTCGCGAAAAAGCGAGCGATCGCACCCTTGCCCCCCGCTATGTAGCGCCATTGGTCAAAGAACTCCGTAAACTCCCCGCGGATCAGCAGCAAGAACTCACCCAGGAATTGGTTAGAGATCCAAGTGTTGACACCGTCAAACAGGTCACCGCTACAGCGCGGCAGTTGGGGCGTTACCTCGAGGCAGCCCCACACATTCAAGCCCTGAATGCCACCCCCGTGGATCTACAGCAGGTACTGGCAGAAGCCCAACGGCTTGGCCAACTACACACCCTCGCGGATCTCCTCCAGCAAGCCGCACAGTTAGAGAGCGCCATTGCCCGTCTTTATACCACATGGCAGCGGGTCAGTCAGTTAAGCGATCGCCTCTACACCGAGGCTGGCGCCAGCACGCCCCACCTACAGGCACTATTAGAGGCACTGGATTTACTCTCCGGTGATATGGTGCAAATAGACCTAGGCGGCAAAGCGGTGCGTTTGCATATCCTTGCGGCCTCAGACACCCCAGCCCATTGCTCGTGATCCCTAGGCCAGAGCGTTGTGGATCGTTCTCGAAACCGTCATGGGTTAAAATCAGCATTGTGCATAGCTACGATGGCTGTGCAGATCTCTTGTTGGGGTTTGCTATGAAGCGTTTTTGGGTCGCCGTTTGCGTCATTTTCCTGAGTTTTTCCCTACTGCTCACCAGTTGTGCCAATGTGCCAGCGGGCTTGAGCGGTAACTTTCGGCAGGATACATTAACCTTGATTGGGAGCTTACGCGAGGCGATCGCCCTACCGGAGAATGACCCCGGCAAGAAAGCGGCTCAAGCCGACGCCCGCAAGAAGCTCAACGACTTTTTCGCCCTGTACCGCCGCGATGAGTCTCTGCGCTCCTTAGCGTCCTTTACAACCATGCAGACGGCGCTGAACTCCCTAGCCGGTCACTATAGCTCTTATCCCAACCGCCCCCTCCCTGAAAAATTAAAGGCCCGCCTCGAACAGGAATTTAAGCAAGTTGAACTGGCGCTTGAGCGGGAAGCCAATAGCTAGTGCCGTATGGGGCAAAAACCCTACACCTGTGTTCCCATTCATGAGTGTGGTGAACCCCTCGCCCCGATTCCCGAGGGGATTGTATGTTTGTCTCCCCATCCCTATCAGCAGGTGGGTGCCCCCTACGGTAATGCGTCCCCCTTCTGGCTGCGCGTGGGCGTCATTACTGCCCTAGAGGCAGCTCAAGCATCCCTCATGAGCTACGGTTGGCGATTAGCAATTTTTGATGCCTATCGACCGGTAGCCGTGCAGCAGTTCATGGTGGAGCACACCTTTCGGGAACTCTGCACCCAGCGCGATCTTAATCCCCAACAGATAGATGGGTCCCTTGCCACCACCCTATGGGAGCAAGTGTATTTGTTTTGGGCCATTCCCAGTCAAGACCCGCAACAGCCTCCTCCCCACAGTACCGGCGCAGCGGTGGATCTCACCCTCGTCGATGAGACAGGCACTCTCCTAGACATGGGCGGGGCAATTGATGAACTATCGGAACGCTCTTATCCTGACTTTTACGATCGCCACCCCCATTTAGCTCATGCCAAGAACATTGCCGAACGTCGTCAGCGACTCAACCAAGCGATGACCAACGCCGGGTTTCAACGCCATCCGAACGAGTGGTGGCATTTTTCCCTTGGCGATCAGCTATGGGCATGGCAAACACAGCAGCAAACCGGGCAATCGGATATCGTTGCCCGCTATGGCCGCATTGATTTTGCCTAGAGATAAAAAAACTGCCCCCCCCGAGGAGGGCAGTAAAAACCACCTAGGGCAATGGAGTCAACCACCAGAGTGGTTCAACTCCAAACTTGTATGGCCGGCTACTCCTTCAGGAAGCCACTGTAGGCTTCCATGCCATGCTCGCCAATGTCTAAACCTTTTAGCTCCTCTTCTTCCGACACGCGAATGCCAAGGGTTTGCTTCAGTGCCAGCCAGAAGATGCTCGTCATCAACACCGTGAAACCACCAACCGTTAAGATGCCAATGACTTGGGCAATGAGCTGGGTAACCCCATGACCCGTGAGCAATCCCAGTTCTTTATGGAATAAACCAACCGCTAGGGTTCCCCACGTCCCACAGACAAGGTGAACCGACGTGGCACCAACAGGATCATCAATTTTAATCCGATCAAAGAAGAGGACGGAGTAAACGACAATGACACCACCAATGGCACCGATGACCACGGCACTCCAGTAGGAAACGGTAGCACAGGGTGCCGTAATGGAGACCAAGCCAGCAAGAATGCCGTTAATAATCATGGATAAATCGGGCTTGCCAATGACCACCCACGCGGTAATCGTTGCCGCAACACCGCCCGCTGCCGCCGCAAGGTTGGTGGTTACAGCAATGTAGGGTACCGCCTCATTGGCAGCGAGTTCAGACCCTGGGTTAAAGCCAAACCAGCCAATCCACAGAATTAAACACCCCAGCATCGCAAAGCCCATGTTATGCCCTGGGAGTGCATTGGGGGTGCCATCGGCGGCGTACTTGCCAATGCGCGGTCCTAGGAACGCTGCCCCCATCAGAGCCGCCCAACCGCCTACGGCGTGAACCACCGTGGAGCCTGCAAAGTCAGAAAAGGCAACCTCTTCACCCAGGAAGGGCATATCAGATAGCAGGCCGCCACCCCAGACCCAGTGACCACTGATGGGATAGGAAATGCCTGTGAGCAGCAAGCTAAAGATTAAAAAGTCAATGAATTTGACGCGCTCGGCAACTGCCCCAGAAACAATGGTGGCAGCCGTACCGGCAAAGGCTGCTTGGAACAGAAACGCTACCGGGATCGCTAAGCCTTCTGGAAAGGGAGCGAGGCCGTAGGTTTCTGGATTTTCACTGCTAAGGAAAAAGCCCCCCAAGCCAATAAAGGCATTTCCTTCGGTGCCAAACATAAAGGAAAAGCCAATGGCCCAGTAGGCCAAGGTGGCCAAGGCAAAGACAATCAAGTTTTTCGAGAGGATGTTCACTGCGTTTTTCTGACGACAGAAGCCGGTTTCCAGCATCCCGAAGCCAGCATTCATGAAAATCACCAAGACGGCGGCAATAAACACCCAAATGGTATTGAGTACCCCTTGAACGTATTCAGGAGTAAGGGGTTGATCCTGTGCCTGTGCTGCGACACCCCAAACGGCAACAATAATGAGGGCAAGGGGGATGCAAGCGACAAGCGCTGGCGATCGCCAGCGGATGTTGGGTTGCCAATCTAGTAACGGTCGCTTTTGCCGTCTAGCACGTTTCAGTTTTAACTTGGACATCGCTTTCGTTCTCAACGGATGGACAAAAGACAAGGCTTGCAAACGATTTGAGCGGAGGAGACTTCGCAGCAGGCAACCACAGTTGTGGCGCAACAGCACGACAGAAAATCATGACTGTTGTGTGGCTTAAGTCAAATTAAGCGTTGACCCGCAGTTAACCTTTGATTGCACCAGTTCTGCCCGCTGAAAATCTGTATCGCGTTATACATTTACTTGGGCTGCMAAAACCGCCTATCCTAGGGAAGGCAACCTTGTCACTCGTTAAGGTGGCGTTTTCTCTTGTGGGAGTGGGGCAGTCGGCCAATGGATAGGATATGGGAGCTAGATTTTTATTCCCGACCTGTAGTGGATGAAAACAACAAAAAAATTTGGGAATTGCTCATTTGCGATCGCCAGTTACAGTTTCAGTTCAGCAAAACCTGTTCAGGAGCCGAAGCCAATGCCCGCTGGTTACAGGCTGCCCTTGGGGAAGCATTAGGGGAATGGCGGCAGCAGTTTGGCCTAGCCGCCGACACTCAGCCCGATCGCGTACGGTTTTTTCGCCGTGCCATGAGCGCTATCATTACGCGTGGGGGCACAGCTGCTGGGTTAGGGATGCTGGCCAGTCGGCGCACCTTTGCCCTCTACCACTGGTTGCGAGAGCGCCACGCCCACGTTTATCCCAGCTTAGCCAACTATCAGGCAGAGCTTGCCGAGGCTCTGCAATTGTTGCCCCCTGCCCCCGAACCGTTACCCCCCGCCCTCATGGGCGATCGCTGGCAGGTCACCGCCTTGCCTTGGCAGGAGCTAGCAACAGCCCATGAATGGCAACTGCCCTTTGGGGATATTCCGCCCTTACCCTTTTTACAGTTAGCGCCAGACACGATTATTCCGGGGGTCATCATTTACTCACAGCGCGCCCTACCTCTGGCGGGTTGGCTCTCAGGGCTAGAACCGGCCTACCTTTCCCTTGAATCTGAGCCACAACCGCTGCTGATTCTCGACAGTGGTGCCAGCGATCGCTGGGTGTTAGCTCGCTTGCGAACCGAGGCACTGCGAGGGGAAATCACAGCCTTTATGGAGGCATGCAAGGCCAGCAGGGGGCTACACTTCATTGCCGTGCAGGAGAGACCCCAGCAAGAGCAGTTACAAGGGTTTTGGTTACTTCAACAGTTGAGTGTGGTTTGAGGGGCAATTCCCTTAGTCCCTCAGCACAACCTTAGGTTGAAGGCGATCGCCGATGCTGATGCCAAGCCCCAAACAGGCTTGAGTAGCGGCACAGGTGACCCCCATCAGGGTATTCTCAGGTTGGTGCCAGTCCCCTAGTACCCCTCGCCCATGGTACCAATCTGTCACTTGCCCAGCCTCCAGCGCCACCCACGGCAAATGTGCTAAAACCCTTTGGGGCGACAGCAGCGGTAAATCGGTTACGGTGATCTGGTCTAAGGCTACGCTCTGCTCAATGGGCAAGCCGCCACTTTCAACCCGCCGCAAGGCGCAGAGGGTGCCCCCCACCCCCAGARCACCCCCCAGATCCCGGGCAAGGGCGCGAATATAGGTGCCACTGCCACAGGTAATGCGCAAGGTCACTTCTGGTTGATCCCCCGGCTGCCACATCAACAGATCAATGGCGTTAATCTCAACCGTTCGCAGGGGCGCATTGACCACCTCACCCGCGCGGGCACGGGCATAGAGCCGCTGTCCTGAAACTTGGATGGCGCTATAGGCGGGGGGGCGTTGCTCAATAGTGCCAATAAACTGAGGAAGGATGGCTTCAATGGCTGCCACGGTTAACTGCTGCGCCGTCGTAGAAGTCAGCACGGTGCCGGTAATGTCATCGGTGGTTGTGGTCAGGCCAAAGCGAATGGTGCCAACATAAACCTTTGTCTGTGGCAGATACGGCAGCAGCCGCGTAGCCGCTCCGATGGCGATCGGCAGCACCCCGGTTGCCATCGGATCTAAGGTACCCCCATGACCAATACGTTTGTAGTGCAGTTGCCGCCGCAGTTGGGCAATGCAGTCGTGGGAGGTGTAGTTTGCCGGTTTATCCAGATTCAAAAAGCCCAGCATTAGGGAGTAGAAGCTGTTTGCGGATTTAGGGGTAAGCCACTCACAAACCGCTGCAGTGCGGCAATAGCGCGGTTGTAGTCAATAGTTGAGCTAAGGAGGTTGCTTTGCGCCTGAATCAAGGACGTTTCGGCATTACTTACCTCCGCTTGGGTGCCAATCCCCGCCTGAAACCGCAGCCGCGCTAACCGTAAGCCTTCCGTTGCTTGGCGCACCGCCACTTCATTGGTGCGGATGTTCTCTTGGCTAGACTTCAAGGTGTAGTAGGCTTGCTCTACTTGAAAGCGAATCAGGTTCTTAAACGCTGCGTACTGGGCTTCAGCGATCGCCGCTGAACTTTCTTGCTGCGCCGCACTGGCACGGGAGACGCCGCCATCAAACAGCGTCCAATTCATTTGGCCACCGACGGTATAGCCCCAGCGGGGAGCAAGGGAATCACTCAGGTCATCGGTGGTATTAAAGCTGCCCCCGGCCACCAGTTGGGGGCCTAGGTTCCCCAAGGCCACGCGCCGCTGTTGCAAGGCAGTATTGCGCTGGGCAAGCTGTTGCTCCAGTTCAACCCGATTGCGGAAGGCAAGGGTAATACTCTCTTCGAGGGAAAGTTTCCATTCCCCCACCACTTGAATGGGGTCTGCGGCCTGCACAGTCACCTTATCATTCAGGCTCAGGGTTTGCGCCAGTTGCCGCTGTGCTGTTTGTAGCTGGCTTTGGGCTTGCACCAACTGCTGTTGGTTGTTGGCCAATTGCACTTCGGCAGTTAACACATCAAAGAGTGTACCTAGACCGGCTCGTTCGCGCGCCACCGCATCCCGCAAACTAATTTGCGAGTTTTGGACAGCGGCTTGGCCAATGCGCACCAGTGCTTCTGCCTGCTGAATATTGTAGTAGTCGTTGGCCACATCTTGGCGCAGTTGCTCAAATTGGCGTTGCAGATCCAGTTCGGCATTGCGCACCTGTTCCCGCGCTGCTTGAATGCTGCCGGAGCGCTGCCCCGCTGTAAAGATGTTGTAGCCTAACTGAACCGTATTGGTCCAGGTGTTACTGGTGGTGTTTAAGGGCACAGGTGGTATCCCCAGACCACCGCCCTTGATAAATGCCTGCTGTGCTTGGGCATTTTGCAGACGAATGGCCGCCGAATCGGTACGGCTAATATTTGTTTGGAACGACAGGGTAGGATACAAGGCTGATTCAGCTTGGCGCAATACTGCCCGGCTCTGTTGCAGTTGAGCCTCAATAATTTGTAACTGCCGATTATTGCGGCGTGCCAATTCAATCGCCTCGGTGAGGGTAATGGGGCGATCGACATCAATAGTGACCTGCTCAGGCCGGCTGGGTAAGTAGAGGGGATCAGGATTGGGATTGAGGGGGATGAGATCTGCAGCGGTTGTCCTTGGTTGGGCGATCGCCCCCGGAATGGCCATCAGTAACAGCCCGCTCAAGTGACCCAGAAGCCAAAGACTCTTTTGCCACATCACTTGGTTGTCCATACGCACTCCTCCCACCGATAACACTCCTGCTACGGCTTAGCTGCGCCTAATTTGACATCCTCCCTGTCCTCTAGAGGACGGGGATTCCCAAGTCTCACGACGTAGGTTCCTGCTTCATTGCAACTGCCGCCACCCTTATTACGTTAGCGCTCCGCGCCGCCAAGGCGAACCCTCCACAGGCGGATAGCGTGTGTCCCACGGCCAAACTGCCGCCGTTGCGCTTCTTGTTGAACTGTGGGTATCCCGCTCGTCCCGCAAAGCAGTTGGTGAAGGCGGTTTGCAGATGCCTGAATCTTTGTTGCAAGGGAGCGCTGCTAACTTCATTCAAAAACTGGAAGTCATCCTGTTTTTTCCACTCCGTCAGCATGGCAGAGGGTTGGACGTATTCAACTCGCTCTTGCGGTTCATCCCATGCGTCAGTTCGCGCTGTCACCGCTCGGTTGTACACCAGTCGGACACAGTCAAACATTTTCCTCAGCAAGCTTTCTTGCTCAGGGGTTGGATAGAAACGATAGCTGTAAGCCTTTTCCATGCGTTAAATTATAACTTGTAAGTTTGCATTTGGCAGTCTGGGACTGCTGCTCCTATCCCTCCCCGCCCTACAGACAAACCGGGGTATCTCGGAGGTTTAAGATAAAAGGCTGGGGCAAGTGATGGGGCAATTTAGAATAGGGGCAGATTAAACGCGCTCACCCTAGAAATGCTCCTGCCGCTGCGTTAACGCCATGACCCAGACCCATAACCGCCAAAGCGCCACCATTTTGCTGGTAGATGATGACCCCAACTTAGTCTTGCTAGTGAAAGACTACTTGGAAATGCAGGGCTACGCAGTACTCACCGCCGCCCACGGTCGTGAAGCCCTAGACCAATTGCAACAGCATACGCCTGATCTGATTATTTGTGATGTGATGATGCCGCAGATGGATGGTTATAGCTTTGTCAGTACAATGCGACAGCATCAGCATTTACACTGGTTACCGGTATTGTTTCTTTCCGCTAAGGGGCAAACCCACGATCGCATCAAGGGGCTACAAACAGGAGGCGATGTGTATCTTGTCAAACCCTTTGAACCCGATGAACTGCTCGCCCAAGTGCAAGCCTTACTGAAGCAAACCGCACGGTTGCGAGAGCAGCAGCGCACCTCCCCCACAGCGCCGACACCGCCCCCGGGGGTTGAGCTAACCCCCACGGAAACCCGCATCTTGCAGTACGTGGCGCGGGGGTTGGCTAACCGCGAAATTGCCGCGGAACTGCATGTCAGTCAGCGCACCGTAGAAAGCCACGTGAGTAATATGCTAGGGAAAACAGGACTTCACAACCGTACAGAGCTGGCTCGCTGGGCCATGGATCATCACTATGCCTAGTTTGACACTCCCTTCGCGTTCAGCAGGAGAGCTACCCATGACTCTGCTACCATCCATGCGTCCTAGCTTGCTACCCATGGGGGAGAAAGCGATCTCCCCTCCTTTCAACGGTAAAATGACGGGACACTGCAACTTTGGAGGCTGTTAGCCATTGATTATTGTGATCGACAACTATGATAGCTTCACCTACAACTTGGTTCAATACTTGGGGGAGCTAGCTACGGAGTTTGCCGTTGCTGCTGATCTCCGTGTTTTTCGCAATGACAAGATCACCCTTGCCGATATTGAGACCCTAGCCCCAGACGGCATCGTCATTTCTCCGGGACCCGGGCGGCCAGCAGATGCTGGTATTTCCGAAGCAGTGATTCGCGCCTACGCGCCTAAGTG
Organism: Synechococcus sp. PCC 6717; assembly: GCF_022698185.1. Classification (NCBI taxonomy): domain Bacteria; kingdom Bacillati; phylum Cyanobacteriota; class Cyanophyceae; order Synechococcales; family Synechococcaceae; genus Synechococcus; species Synechococcus sp. PCC 6717. Next base: position 65,155 of record NZ_JAKLTV010000005.1, read on the forward strand.
TCCTATTTTAGGGGTGTGCTTAGGGCATCAAGCGATTGGCGAGGTGTTTGGTGGCACTATTACATTGGCACCAACTCTGATGCACGGTAAAACTTCCGACATCTATCATGCTGGGGTAGGAGTCTTTGAAGGTTTGGCTCAACCATTTACTGCCACTCGTTACCACAGTTTGGTCATTGACCGGGAGACTTGTCCCGATGTCTTAGAAATTACGGCATGGACGGCAGATAACCTGATTATGGGGGTTCGCCATCGGCAGTATCCCACCCTTGAAGGGGTACAGTTCCATCCTGAAAGTATCTTGACCCGCTGCGGCAAAGACTTGCTTAGGAACTTTTTGGCAACAGTTGCCCGTCAGCGGCCTTAACTAGCCTCGCGGCATAAGCCAATTTTTCTCTATACTTAGCTGGGAATGCACTGTGGGGAGACCTATGGAACGGCGACAGTTTTTGCGTTGGGCGCAGGTAGGGGCGATCGCCAGTTTAGGAGGACATTGGGCGGCTCACGCGCAAGGAGCAGGACTGTCACTACAATGGCTGGGGCACACTTGCTTTCTGTTTAGCGGCAGTGGCCAGCGGATTCTTGTGAATCCCTTTCGTCCCATGGGATGTACCAAAGGGTTACGCCCCCCCCGCGTTGCCGCAGATATTGTTATGATTAGCAGCCGCCTACTGGATGAGGGGTACATTGAAGGGCTGCCGGGTCGCCCGAAGCTGCTGTTTCAACCGGGTAACTACAAAGTCAATGGCCTGACAATTCAGGGAATTCGGACAAATCACGATCGCGTGGGTGGCTTTCGCTTTGGGGTGAATGTTGTGTGGCGGTGGCAGCAGGGGGGGGTCAACATTCTCCACATGGGGGGRATTGCCATGCCCCTCAGCATTGAGCAAAAAATTCTCATGGGCCGACCCGATGTGATGATTGTGCCTGTGGGGGGCACTGACAAAGCCTATACTGCGGCAGAGGCCAAAGCTGCCATTGAGTTATTGCAACCCCGTTTAGTTATTCCGTCCCACTTTCGCACCGCCGCCTCTGATCCGAACAATTGCGATCTAACGGGCTTAGATGACTTTTTAGCGGTCATGGAAGGTACCCCTGTGCGGCGAAGTGGCAGTAGCTCACTTGTGGTCTCAGCGGCGAATTTACCACAAACAACAACGATTCAAATCCTCAGCTTGTAATACGTGTAGTAAGACCGTTGGAATCTCGGTGACGTTAGGCTAGGGAGTATGTCAAACTATAGGAATGTCCTCCGTCGCAAATTGTGCCATGAGTAATGCCTACAAGCCACAGCAAGCCTCTGACAAAAATTTAGAAGCCGTGCGCAAATTTGCGGAAACCTATGCCCAACGAACAGGAACCTACTTTTGCGCTGATCTGGGAACCACTGCGGTTGTTTTAGAAGGTTTAGCCAAACACAAAGACGATTATGGCTCGCCTCTGTGCCCCTGCCGACACTACGAAGATAAGGAAGCGGAAGTGGCGGCAGCCTACTGGAACTGCCCCTGTGTACCCATGCGAGAACGGCGCGAATGCCACTGTTTACTGTTTTTGACACCAGATAATCCGTTTGTGGGCACCCAGCAAACAATTACCTTTGAACAAATTCGCGAGGAAACAAACCGTTTTACGGTGTCCTAGGGCTGAGGGGGCGGGTAAATGCGGGAGCGCACGTCGTGACAGTACTGCTGCAGCGCAGCGATCGCCTGCGTACCAAGGTCAGCGTACACCGGCGCAAAGGGCGGCGCTTGAGGGGTCAACCCCAGCACATCGGCAGTGACCAACACTTGCCCATCGCAGTGAGGCCCTGCACCAATGCCAATGGTGGGAATCTCTAGTTTGGCAGTAATGCGTTGGGCGAGCTCACTGGGAATATGCTCAAGAATTAAGGCAAAGGCACCCGCCTGAGCTAGGGCGATCGCGTCGGCAAGAATTGCCTCTGCTGCCTGCTCAGTTTTTCCCTGCTGCCGCAGCCCGCCCAACTGATGCACCCGCTGGGGCAGTAATCCAACATGACCCAAAACTGGAATCCCCGCTTCCACAAGCCGTTGAGTGGCTGCACAGACCACTGGTGAGGCACCCTCCATCTTCACCGCTTGCACCTCCGCTTCCTTTACCAGTTGTCCCGCCGATCGCAGCGCCTGTTCCGGGCTTTCGTGATAACTCAAAAAAGGCAGATCGCACACCACAAAGCTAGCAGTTMCCCCCCGCCGCACCGCCCGCGCATGGTGAATCATCTGCTCTAGGGTGACCGGTAACGTGGTGCTGTAACCCAAGGCCACCATCCCTAGGGAATCCCCTACCAAAATTACATCAACCCCTGCTGCATCGAGCAGCCGCGCCCAAAGATAATCCCATGCTGTCAGCATCGTAATGGGATCACCGTGCTGTTTTTTTTGCTGGAGTTGGGGTAGGGTAACGGGGCGACGCGCCATGGGCAAGGGAAATAAGACCGTACCCCCTATAGTGCAAGGGATTGGCAGCAGCGTCAATTAGGGGGCGCGCTTAGAGGCGATCGCGCAGTTGGTTAACCATGGCTTGCGCCGAAGCCTCATCCTCAAACATGCCTAACTGAATCTTCGTTTCAGCACCATCACCCACTAAGAACGCATCCGGCAAAATCTCCTGAACTTTGGCTAAGTCCGCCGGCTCGGTATAGGGGGCAAGCACATAGTAACGGCCATTACTCGCGTGCTCAATAAATACCTTGGAGGGGGTAGATTCCACCACTGGCGATGGGGACGATAGGGCTGGACTAGGTTCAGGGGAGGACGCTGGCTCCAGTTGCGCAAGGGTACTGCGGTTAACATCAGGAAACTCGCGGGCGGCCATGTTTGGGCCAGAGGGGGGAGCAGACGGGCTGGTGTCCGCTGGTACCTCGTTCACCACCACGGTAGGAGTCTCCTGCCGTGCCAACCACAAAAGGGTGCCGCCACCGAGTCCCGCAAGCACCCCAATAACGATCAGCCAACGTTGAAAATGGTGCGACCTGTTGCGATCCTGCTGCTGAAACCACGGACGGTTATTCTGACGAGCGTGCTTGAGGAGTTCGCGGGTAGAGGCAAAGGGGCGTTTGGTCTGCTGCTGCGGTGGGGGAGCAACGGCTTCAGGGGCACTGCTGGTGTAGGACTGGGGMAATAGTCCCGCCAGTTCTGCTGGGTCAAAGTCGATAAACTCGTCCGTATCGCTCTGGGCGGCCGTGGCGTCAGACTGCAGGCTCAGAGAAGATGGCAGCTCAACAGGGGCAGGGGCTGCTGCAGGAGCGATGGGGGTGGTGACGACAGGAGCAGGGGTGTCTAGAGGCTCAGACACGGTAAGCCCCGGACTGCTTGGCTGAGGAGTTTCGAGAGGACGGTGAGACTRAACAAGCCGATGGCAGCGAAATTGAGTGAGTTCTGCTTCTAAACTAAGATTTAGGGAGGCCAAGGCAGCTTGCAAACGGTTGCGATCAAGGGTCGGGGTAGTCATAGCGGTGGATCCTGCAAATTGGCTCTCGGGTGCTAGCAACATTCCCTTGCCTTAACGGCAAAGTACAGCAATTTATGCACCAAACTGTGCAGGTTGATAGGAGTGATCTCTCTGCCCCAACTCAGTATTTGCATTCCGGCCTATAACCGCCCCGATGGGCTGCGCACTGCTGTTACCTCCATCCTGAGTGCCCTGACTCCAGCTCAGACCGCGGCGATTGAACTCGTGATTACGGATGATTCAACCCTTGCCACGCCACAGGTCGAGTGTCTTCTCCATGGTTGGCAGGGGGCATGGCAATATCACAAAAATCCGCAACGTTTGGGGATGGTTGCCAATTGGAATCAGAGTTTGGCCTATGCGCGGGGCGAGTTTGTGCTGTTACTGCACGATGATGATTATCTGCTACCGCAGGGGATACCCCATCTTCTGCATACGCTGAACTGCTACGGTTCGCGGTATGATGTGTTCCTGTTTGGGGTGCATCTTGTGGATGGGCAGGGGCACTGTTTGCGCAAACAAATTCCGCCTCGGGCACGGTGGCTCCCACCCGCCACTGCGGTACGGCAACTTTTATCGCACTCCTCCTTTGTCCGCTTTCCTGCCTTGGTGTGGCGGCGATCGCTCCTAGCGCGGGTGGGGGAATTTAGCCACACCTACGGTGAAGCTACAGATATTTATCAATGGCTCCGCTTCTTTGCTACTGCGGGAGTCTATACGGTTCCTCTGGCCACTGCAGCCTATACAATTCACGATCAAGCCCTGAGCATGGGGATGTTTCAGCCCCAGACCCTCGGTCACCTCAGTGCTATCTTTCAGGAAGCCCGCCAGCTTAACCTTCTGCCCCCTAGGGTACTGCATCACGCCCAGCGGGATTTCCTACACCAGTTTATTTTGGCTGGCACATGGCGGTTTTTACGGCGACGACAGTGGCAGCAGGCCGCCGCTGTGTACCGCCTGTTGGAAGCACCCGAAGTTACTGGGCGATCGCCCCGCTGGGCCGTGACCCGCTTCCTGTTTGGGGTGGCATTGCGTCTGCTGCGGGTAGATCAGGCATAAGCTAGATAGGGCAATTGGGCTGCCACTTGGTGAATCTGGGTGAGGTTAGCAAGCAGTTGGCCGCAGGCATCCCATTGGCCAGAGAGCAGCATTTGGCGGGTACTGTCGGGCATACTCACCTCTAGGGTCAAGTCCGCACCACTGAGCGTCAGAGTCTCAAGGTTCAACACCAATTCTGTACTCGGTGCCGTCTCTAGCAGCGTTTGTAGCCGTTGAATTGCCTCGGGTGCGGCGGTGACGCAGGGCACTCCCATCGCTAAGCAGTTACCGGCAAAAATTTCGGCAAAGCTTTCGCCAATCAAGGCTTGAATTCCCCAGCGGGCGATCGCTTGGGGGGCGTGTTCGCGACTTGAGCCACAGCCAAAATTGGCATTCACCACCAGCAGACGTGCCCCTTGATACTGGGGGGCATCGAAGGGGTGCTGTCCATTGGCAGCGTGGCGATCGTCAGCAAAGACGTGGGCACCTAACCCATCAAAGGTGACACAGCGGAGAAAGCGTGCCGGAATGATGCGATCGGTATCAATGTCGTTGCCGCGCAGGGGCAAGCCACGGCCTGTAATACGCTGGATGTTACTCATAGGGGTTAGTTCACCAGTTGCAGGGCTACTAAAAGCCCCCAGCTTTAACTGGGGGTAGGTTACTAAATAGTAAACTAGCTAGCGCTGAGTTTTGGATGTCAATACACGCAGTTGCTAAGGGACGTTCAAGGTCAGGCATGAGTGAGGCATGGTTTGCAGGGGTCATTGGCCAGCCGACAGCCGTAGAGTTGCTGAGCTATGGGTTGCAGCGCCAGCGGTTGGCTCCGGCCTATCTATTCGTGGGGGCTGAAGGGGTGGGCCGCGCCCTCACAGCCCGCCACTTTCTACAGATCCTTTTGGGGCAGCAGCCGTCGGCGATCGCCTCCCTGACCAACCATCCTGATGTGCTCTGGGTTGAGCCCACCTACAGCCACCAAGGGACGCTTTACACCCGCGCCCAATTGATGGCGGCGGGTAAAGATATTCCCCGGGGCACCGCCCAGATTCGTCTTKAGCAAATACGTCATCTCAGTCGGGTGCTGAGTCAACCCCCCATGCAAGCCCCGCGATCGCTAGTGGTCATTGAACAGGCGCAAACCCTCAACGAAGCGGCTGCCAATGCCTTGCTGAAAACCCTCGAAGAGCCGGGTCGGGCAACCCTGATTCTGATTACCCCGAGTGAAGCCTCTGTGCTCAATACCATCGTCTCGCGCTGCCAAAAAATTCCCTTTMCCCCCTTGCGCCGCACTGACTTAGAAACCGTTCTGCAGCGGGTGGCTCCCGCCAGTTTTTGGCAAGAGGTGACCCCAGAACTATGGCACCTTGGCGCTGGTTCCCCGGGAGCCGTGCTACACGCATGGCAGACGTGGCAGCAGATCCCCGAAGCCTTCCGCACCCTAGGGCACCAACTGACCTGTCCCATGCCGCTGCGTCAATGTCTTGAGCTGGCTCGTGACCTGAGCCAAATGCTTGAGGTGGAACGCCAAGTGTGGCTGCTGAGTCTGATGCAGCAGCAGTGTTGGCGCGTTTACTCGCAACAGGGTAACTGGGCGGCGGCGATGAGCGCTCTGCGGCATCTCGAGCAGGCACAGCAGTATTTGCAGCAGTACGTCCAACCGCGCTTAGTGTGGGAAGTCCTGCTGATGCAGCTCAGGGCACTGTGATAGGCTGGGGTCAAAAATGTGCAGTGTCGGGGGGAATATTTTAATGATTGGGCAACGGCTGACGGGGGCGATCGCAGTGGGGGTTCTCCTTGGCGGGTGTCAGTCGGCAATGAACCGCTTAGATGCGCCTGCGGTGGCACGGCCAGAGAGGGAGGGGGTGGCGGTTGATGTGGCAGTTGCGCAGTTGGGGCAATTAGAGAGCGACACCACTCTAACTGGAACTACCCATCCCTACCGTGAGGTTATGGTGCGCTCCCAAGTTGAAGGCCAAGTGGTTCGCCTTGGCGTTGACGTGGGCGATCGCGTCAGGGCGGGGCAAGTGTTGGCAGAGGTGGATCCGATTGTCCTCAAAACCGCTGTTTTTGAAGCCGAAGCAGAGTTGGCTGCCCGTCGCAATGAGGTCATTCAAGCCCAAGCGGCTGTCAACAGTGCTCGCACGGCCGTCGAAGAAGCGCGACTCATCCTGCAACAGGCAGAAAGTGATGCCCAACGCCTTGAAACCCTCCGCCAAGATGGGGCGGTCTCTGCCCAAGCGGCAGAACAAGCACGCACAACCGCCCAAACCGCACGGCAGGTGTTGCGCTCTCGCCAAGCGGAAGTGGTCACCGCACAGCAAGGGGTAGCCGTCGCACAAGGGCGAGTCCAAGCTCAGGCGGCCTTTGTTCAACAAGCTCGGGCGCGCCTCAGCTATGCCCTGATGAAATCGCCCCTCAATGGCGTTGTCTTAGAACGGCTCACAGAAGTCGGTAACCTGCTGCAACCGGGGGGAGAGGTACTGCGTTTAGGGGATCTCAAGCAGTTGAAAGTGGTTGTCGAGGTTTCAGAGCAGGAACTGGGGCGGCTTGCCCTAGGCCAAAAGGCTACCTTGACCTTTGATGCGGTTCCCAATCGCACCTACAACGGTCGTATTAGCCGTATTTCCCCAGCGGCTGATGCACGGCTGACCCCTGTGGAAATTCTGATCGATAATGGCGATGAACGCCTTGGCAGTGGCTTGTTGGCTCGGGTGACCCTTGGCTCGGTCAATCCCCCACGGCTATTGATTCCCCAGTCAGCCTTAGCAGGGGCAGAGGAGGGGCGACTGTCCGCACGACAAGGCACCGTTTTTGTGGTTATGGGCGATCGCGCCGTTGAGCGGGATGTCCGGCTGGGACAGCGGCGACAGGGAACCGTAGAAATTCTAGAGGGGCTAGAGGTTGGCGATCGCTACGTGGTGCGATCAAGTCGCCCGCTTCAAGACGGGGATAAAATTCGACCCAGTATTCTGTCCCAACGCTAGGAAAAGGACATCGCAGGATCGCTAAGGTGCGATGCCGATCCCAGCGGGGCATTAAGCCAACAGTGATGGCTCTTGTTCAGGCAGAATTGTGCAATTAGACTGGGCATAGCTCATGCACAGCAGAACATACCTTGCCTCTATCTGCTCATCGTCAAGGAACGATTGAGCAGTGCCCCAGTGACGCTGCCCAAACGGACATTGACCCCATCGCTAGACTAAGATAGCGAAAGCATTGTTTCAGCACAGGCATGGGACTCATTGTACAAAAGTACGGCGGCACCTCCGTCGGTAGTGTAGAGCGTATCCAAGCCGTAGCACAGCGGGTGCAGGCAACGGTGGCAGCGGGGCATCAGGTGGTGGTGGTGGTCTCCGCGATGGGCAAAACCACCGACAGTCTTGTGGAACTGGCGCGAGCTATTACCCCCCACCCCAGTCAGCGGGAAATGGATATGCTGCTGTCAACGGGCGAGCAGGTCTCGATTGCCCTATTGACCATGGCGCTCCATGCCCTTGGGGAAGCGGCGATTTCGTTGACGGGGGCACAGGTGGGGATTGTCACTGAACCCGCCCATACCCGTGCCCGCATTCTGCACATCGAAACCCAACGCCTTGAGCGGCACCTCAAGGATGGCCAAGTAGTTGTGGTGGCAGGTTTTCAGGGGATTACTGCCGATGCAGATTTTGAGGTCACGACCCTTGGTCGCGGTGGCTCTGACACGTCGGCTGTGGCCTTGGCGGCTGCCCTGCGGGCGGATTGTTGCGAGATTTATACCGATGTGCCGGGCATTTTAACCACCGATCCACGGCTGGTACCCACTGCCCAACTGATGGCCGAAATTACCTGCGATGAGATGCTGGAGTTGGCGAGCCTAGGGGCAAAGGTGTTGCATCCACGGGCGGTGGAAATTGCCCGCAATTACGGCGTTGATCTGGTTGTGCGCTCCAGTTGGAGTGACGATCCGGGAACACGGGTCGTTGCACCCCGGCGATCGCCCCGTCCAGTTGAAAACCTAGAACTAGGCAAGCCGGTGGATGGGGTGGCCTTGGATACGGATCAAGCCAAAGTGGCGCTGCTACGGGTGGCGGATCGCCCCGGGGTGGCCGCCCAGCTCTTTGGTGAGTTGGCCCGCCAAAACCTTGATGTGGACTTGATTATTCAATCGATCCACGAAGGGCAAACCAACGATATTGCCTTTACCGTACAAAAGGCAGCACTCAACCAAGCAGAGGCCGTGGCCACGGCCTTTTATCCACGGTTGAACCCCCACCAAGTGGTGCAGGAAACGGATGTCCTTGTGGATCGCGATATTGCCAAAGTCAGTATTACCGGCGCAGGGATGATTGGTCGCCCTGGGGTGGCCGCGCAAATGTTTTCGGCTTTAGCCGCTGCTGGCATTAACCTCCAGATGATTTCCACATCGGAAGTGAATGTGAGTTGCACGGTGGCAGCAGCAGATGCGGGGCGTGCCATTGCGGTGCTGACTCAAACCTTTGGCGTGGAGGCTGACTCTGCCTGCCCCCAACAGACGACGGCAGCACCGCCGGTACGGGGGGTTGCCCTTGACGCAAAGCAGGCGCGGCTGGCGATTCGCGATGTGCCCGATCGCCCTGGGATGGCAGCAGCTATCTTTCAGAGCCTTGCGGATGCGGGGATTAGTGTGGACATGATCATTCAATCCCAGCGATCGCGATCCCTCGCAGGGGTGATGAGTCGGGATATTGCCTTTACGGTGGCAGCAGCAGATGCCGATCGCGCCGAAGCCTTACTCCAAGACCTGCAACCCAAGCTAGGCTACACCGAGGTGTTAGTGGATCGGGCGATCGCCAAGGTCAGCATTGTCGGCGTGGGGATGATTCACCGTCCGGGCATTGCCGCCCAAATGTTTGCGGCGCTTGCCCAAGAAAACATCAACATTCAGATGATTGCCACCTCAGAAATTCGAGTCAGTTGTGTCGTGGCGGCCACCGATGGCGTTCGCGCCCTGCAAGCGGTTCACAGTGCCTTTGGCCTCGATGGCGACACACCGATCCCCATTCCCAATGTCGGCAAGTAGTCCACCCCGCTGGTGCATTGCCCTCATCCTAGCCTTGGGGGTGCTGGCGGTTTCTACGGCAGCGGTGCTAGTGCGCTGGGGCACCCAAGGGCTGAGCACTGACTCCTTTGGCACCACCGTGGGCTTTAGTATGTTGCTGGCGGCGGGACGGCTGTCCTTGGCCGCTATTTTTCTGTCCCCACAACTGTTTTACTGGCCGTGGCCCGACCTGAGCGATCGCAACCTGCGCTACGCATTGCTGGCGGGGGGTGCGTTGGCGGCTCATTTTAGCCTTTGGTTTACCTCCCTCAGTTACACGTCAGTGGCGGCCTCCACTACCCTAGTCACCACAACCCCCATCTGGTCAGCACTCATCAGTTACGTTTGGTTGCAGCAAACCCTAAAACCCCGGACGATGCTAGGCATGGGGATAGCCTTGATGGGCAGTGCCCTGATTGGCTGGGGCGAACCCACCAGTGCTGCCGCAAGCCACCCCCTGCTGGGGAATGCGTTAGCATTAGCGGCAGCTTGGGCGGTCAGCCTATACTTCCTGTGGAGCCAGCGTGCCCAAGCGACTGGGCTGCACATCCACCGTTACGCATTGATTGCCTATTCCACTGCGGCGATTCTCTTACTGCCCATGCCACTGCTGCTAGGGGTCCCCTACACGGGTTGGCCCGGCACACTGTATCTGGCTATCGTCCTGCTGGCACTCATTCCGCAGCTAGTTGGCCACACCAGCTTGAATTGGGGGGTGCGGTGGCTGTCTCCCACGTGGGTTACGCTTCTTGTGCTGGCAGAACCCGTCGCCGCCAGCTTATTTGCGTTGCTCTTATTTGGGGAGGTACCGGCGCTATCGGTGGTTGTCGGTGGCGCAATTGTCCTGATGGGGCTAACCATCTCCCTATGGCCTTATCAGAGGATAGGGTCTGGGAGCAATTCCTAGGGGGGCTTGGGCGATCGCCGCCGTTGCTTGAGGGTATCGAGGGCATCGCCCAAGGCAGTAATCAGACTTTGGCGGGTGCGGGCATGATGTTGACGCTCCTGCTCCAGCGCCAAATGTAACCGCTGATTTTCTAGCAAGGCCTCAATTAATTGCTGCTGTAGATCCGTGATCGAGGTTTGCGCCCGTACCCTAGCCTCAATGCGAGCCACCTCATCCGCCCAATCAGACGATTCTGGCAGATCAACCGCTGGTGATGGCTCTGGCGCTGCCGCAGTTGGCATAGCGTTTTGCAGCTCATTGGCTCGCGCCTGCGCCTTTTGCAGTTGCTCTTGGAGGCGTTGAAGCTGATCCTGAAAATCTGCCACAGTGAATATAAGGCACAGCATGATCTAGGGCTATTGTGATACGAGTATCCTCAGAAAACAAGTCTCAATCATGTTCCATTAGTGGTGAGCACCTATGGGAGTGGTGGCAGTGGGCCTGCCAGTGCATTCCTGAGACTGAAAAAGCCGCTGGTCGAGCTGAATTGAAAACCTTTTTGCTTGCGTTCAGTGAGTTAACCCCCCTCGACCTGACCCTGCACAGTTACCGCAGCCAGCCTTCTCTACCCTTAAGACTGCCCCTTGCCGAACTCAGTTATCGCTGGCAACAACGCTGGCAACAACGGGTGCCGCTGCAGTACCTTCTGGGATGTGCCTACTGGCGAGATCTGGAATTGACAGTGACCCCTAGTGTCTTGATTCCGCGACCAGAAACCGAGGAACTGCTGGAGTGGGTTGACCGCTGGGTTCCTGTTCATCAACAGCAGGGGCACTGGCTGGATTTAGGTACCGGTAGCGGGGCGATCGCCTTGGGACTGGCGCGCCTATGGCCACAAGTCCAGCTTCATGCAGTTGATCGCAGTGCTGCTGCCCTAGCCGTAGCAAAAATTAATATTCAGCGCTACCGGTTGGGCGATCGCATTCACTGCCACCAAGGGAGTTGGTTTGAGCCAATCGCTCCTCTCAAAGGTCAGGTACAGGGTATCATCAGTAACCCCCCCTATATTCCCACGGCCATGATTGCCCGCCTGCAACCGGAAGTGCAGTACCACGAGCCCCACCTTGCCCTTGATGGCGGCAGTGACGGGCTGGCAGCGGTGCGCCTCCTTGTGCAAGCTGCCCCCGCGTATTTGCTGCCCCAGGGGTGGCTCTTTATAGAACTCATGGCGGGGCAGGGGAAGTCGGCACGGGCGATCGCCACGGCCACCGGTGCCTATCAACAGGTGCACATCTGCCCTGATATCAATCGGGTGGATCGATTTTTGGTGGCACAGTGCCACTAGAGCGTTGGGGCGATCGCGGCTGATCCCATCGCCATAGGGCAATCATCACGGCAACAACCCCTAGCTGCAAAGCCAAACTCCAGCCCACATCTGCCGGAGCAGTCCCTGCCAGCCACTTCAAGCTAAGGATGAAGCCGCCCATTAGCCCTGAAGCTGCAAAAACGCCATAAAAAACGCGCCGTAGCCCGCGATAGGGTGCCTGAGCTTCTGAGCGCAGCCGCTGCCGAAAATCAGCCTGTTGAGGGTCTTTGGAATGAGTCATAATCACAAATTTGATCGAGAACAGGCTCTAAAGAGCACAACCGTCGCAAGTGTGTCACCTCTTGGGGGGTCAAATGCCGCCAGCAGCCGGGTGCAAGATCGTTCAGTTCAAGGCAACCAAGAGCAACCCGCACCAAACGCAGCGTCGGGAAGCCAACAGCAGCAGTCATGCGCCGCACCTGTCGATTACGCCCTTCCCGTAAGGTGATGCTGAGCCACGCCGTAGGAATATAGCGGCGAAACCGAATCGGTGGCGTCCGTGGCGGTAAAGCGGGAGCCTCAGGTAGAACCGTAACAGTGGCCGGCAGGGTGCGATCGCCCCGAATCAGCACCCCTTGGCGAAGGTGTTCCAGAGCCTCAGGCGTAGGGTGCCCTTCCACCTGTACCCAGTAAGTCCGGGGATGGCGGTAGCGGGGGTCAGTCAGGCGGTGTTGTAAGCGCCCATCGTTCGTGAGCAACACCAAGCCTTCGCTATCATAGTCGAGGCGACCCACCGCATAAATATCGGGAATGGGGACGTAGTCCTTGAGGGTTTGCCGACCCCGTTCATCCTGAAATTGGCACAAGACCCGATAGGGCTTATTCAAGATGACGTAGCGATAGACCAAGGGACCCTCCAGTGGCAACCCTAGCATACCATGGGCTTGCCAAGTGATTCTAGCTAGGCTATAGTAAGAAATCGTCGATATTCCTCAGTAGCTCAGTGGTAGAGCGGTCGGCTGTTAACCGATTGGTCGCTGGTTCGAATCCGGCCTGAGGAGTTTCCTAATAGCTTGAGCCGCGATAACGGCGGCGACGCTGACCATCTTCATCCCCTTTGGGTAAGGTGCTGGTGTCTGCAACAGTACCAGTTCCGCGGTACTGCTGCATACTTTGGGACGGTTCAGGTGCAGCGGGTTCGACCGTGGGTGACGGCGCTGGCGGGGGGGGRGATTGCAGGGGGGCTGAGAGGCGACTCAAACTCTCCATCAAGGCATCCTGCTGAATGGGCAGCGCATCCAGCAACTCTAGAATACGGGTGAGGTGGGACACCGCCGTAGCAATCAGGGTGGACTCTTGAATACCTGGGAGTAGATCGGTCGCGCCGAGGCGTAATGCCCAACGGCGTTCGGCACTGCTAATTTGGCGTTCTTGACCCACGGTAATCACAATCGGCAGCGATGGAAAGCGAGACTGGGCAACCTGACAAAACCGGTAGGGATTGGTTACGGTCATCCCTAGATCCAACAAGAGCAAGTTGGGCAGGGTCAAACCAGCGGTTTCCATTTGCTCTAATACGCCCAGAATGTCACCATCGAGGCTTTCCCAGATGACCGTGATGTTTTGACTACTGAGAATACTATGCCAAATTTCCCCCTGACGTTGAACCGCTTGCGTCATTAGTACGGTGGGTTTCATGATCTCAAAATCCTTCAAAATTTTGCCGCCAAGGATGCAGAAACCAACTGCAACATTCGTCGTTTATTTAACTCTACTTAACAACGATGACAGTTTTAGAGACTGCGAGATGTTCACCGAGAACACTCTTGTCACTTCTCCTAGGGCACAGGCACAGCGTCCAGTAACTCGGCAACAACTCCTAAATTGGAGCGACCAGCAGTGGTAATTAGACGATGTCCCAGAACGTGAGGGGCGAGGCGTTTCACATCATCAGGAACAACATAATCCCGATCACAGAGAAAGGCCAAGGCTTGAGCCGTGCGCTGGAGCATAACGGTGCCGCGGGGGCTAACACCTAGGGTAATGCGATCGCTGTGGCGAGTGCTGCGGACAAGGCTAAGAATGTACTTTTGCACAACCGGCTCAACCCGTACCTGCAGAACCTGCTGGCGCAACTGTTCAATCTCACTGAGACTTAAGCAGGGACTCAGCTGGTTTATATCTAAGCCTCCCCGCAGGCGCTGGAGCATTTGTAGCTCTTCCTCTTCAGTGGGGTACCCCAAGCTCAGACAGAGGGCAAAGCGATCGAGCTGTGCCTCAGGCAGCGGAAACGTACCTTGGTACTCCACCGGGTTTTGGGTGGCAATCACAAAAAAGGGCTGGGGCAACGGGTAGGTGACCCCGTCAATGGTGACTTGGTACTCTTCCATCACCTCGAGTAAGGCCGACTGCGTGCGCGGTGTAGCCCGGTTGATTTCGTCCGCCAGCAGAATGTTGCAAAAGACTGGCCCCGGACGGAATTCAAATTCAGCGGTTTTCGGGTTCCAGATATTTGTGCCCGATAAATCCGTTGGCAGGAGATCAGGGGTGGCTTGAATGCGCTGAAAGGAACCGCCAAGGGAGCGTGCCAAGGCTTTAGCCAAGAGCGTTTTACCGACACCGGGCACATCTTCGAGCAGCACGTGCCCCGCCGCCAGTAAGCCCACCAGTACTAATTCAAGAGCAGTTTCCTTGCCCACTATCACTTGACCCAGATTGGTCACCAATTGCTGTAGGGGATCACGCATAGGATTTAACTCGCCGTAGATGGGTGGCGGCCTCGCAGCAGTCCCGCACAATTTGGGATTGCAGATCCGCTAAGGCTGAAAACTGCATTTCGGGGCGAATAAAGGCTTCAAGGTGTAGGGTTAGCTCGTGGCCGTAGAGGTTACCGCACCAATCCAAGAGATGAACTTCTGTGGTCACGGCTCGGCCATCTACGGTAGGACGCACACCGATATTCACCACCCCTAACTGGGGGCTAGGGAAGATGGCTGCTGTGACCCAGCAGGCATAAACACCATGGCGGGGCAAGAGTTTATCGGTCGGCACGGCTAAATTAGCGGTCGGAAACCCCAGTTGACGACCCAGTTGGTGGCCGTAGATCACAGTTCCCGTCAGTGCATAGGGTCGCCCCAATAGCTCGCGGGCAAGATCAACATCCCCGGTGGCTAGGGCGGCACGGATGGCAGAACTACTGACGCGATCGCCACCATGACAGTAAGGGGGCACAATATGGACAGGAATGCCAAAGGCGGCACAGAGGGTTCGCAAATCCTCAGCAGTACCAGAGCGCCCACGCCCAAACCCAAAATTAAAGCCAACACTGAGCACCTTGGCCTGGAGTTGCTGCACCAAAATCTGCTCAATAAATTCTAAGGGCGAAAGCTGCGCCAACTGCTGCGTAAAGGGTAAAACAATCACCTGTTCAATGCCATACTGGCTGAGCAGGGTGCGTTTCTCAGCGGCGGGGGTCAACAGTAGCCGCTCCTCCCCTGTAAAAAACGCTTGAGGATGGGGGGAAAAAGTAATGATCGAGCGGTAACACTCTGGGGGTGCCGCCTCGATAAGGGTATGGATGACGTGCTGATGCCCCCGATGGACACCATCAAAATTGCCGAGGGCGATCGCGGTAGGGGTTTGCAAGGGTAAGCAGCACACTAGTTGACACAGGAAACATTTTGACACATTTGCCAAAATTGTGGCAGTCTTAACAGACTAGCTATGTTTTCCTTAATTTTGACCATAGAAAATCCTCTCTTGAATCCTCGGAAATGGCTGTGCTAAACTCAGCAGCAATTTATCTAAAGCTTGCCTAATCTGAAACCTCAAGATTCAGAACGGAGAACCCAGTGAAAAGGGGCGCATTCTCGCCAGAGATAGGATGCCACTGAATCCTAGCCCGTCAGCTAACTTCGTCGGCACTCAGTTGGAGACTGGCTGTTGTTTATCACTGCTCAGTGTTCCATGGTTCGGTTTCGCTGCGTTGACCGAAATCCTTAACCCTTGAATTCGCTAGGATTGAACATGTTTATCCAACACTGGCAGCCCCTTGTTGCAGGTTTCATTTTTTTGGGCGTGATCGCCCTGATCATGACCGAATTGATCAATATCACCATTGCGGCTTTTTTAGGGGCAATCCTGCTGGTTTTTCTGAATATTATGACCCTCTCAGAGGCCATTAGCTACATTGGCCGCAGCCATGGCACCCTTGCCCTTTTTTTTGGCGTGATGGTCTTGGTGCGAGCGTTTGAGCCTACCAAGATTTTTGATTATATTGCCACGCAAATGGTGATTTTAGCCCGAGGACAAGGTAAGCGATTACTCTTGGGCATTGTTGCCCTCACCACCCCCATCTGTGCGGTGCTGCCCAATGCCACCACCGTCATGCTGCTAGCGCCGCTGTTACCCCCAATGGCGGCGGAGGTTGGGGTGGATTTTGTGCCGCTAATTATTTTAATGGTTATTGTTTCCAACAGTGCTGGCTTGCTCACCTTAGTGGGGGATCCAGCGACCTACATTGTTGGGGATGCCATTAACCTTAGCTTTACGGATTATCTGCTGCGGATGAGCATGGCGGGGGTGTTGGCGATCGCTGTCATTGTTTTGTGCTTACCGGTATTGTTTCGGCGAATTTGGCGCAAGGAACTCAAGAGCCTTGATCAGTTGCCCCATCCCCAGATTAATCATCCCCGCACCTTGGCGGTTGGCTCAGTGATTATCCTCTTTGTCTTGGTGTTTTTTGTCATTGGCGATGGCACGTTGGTGAAGGTGTCACCGCCAGCCGTGGCCTTGATGGGGGCGGCACTTGCCCTGCTCCTTGCCCATCAAAGCAAAATTGATACGGTAACCCAAATTTTGCGCGATGTGGATTGGGGGACCCTCATCTTTTTCATGAGTGTATTTGTGTTGATTGGGGGGCTAGAGAAAACGGGGATCATTGACCAACTTTCGCAAGTCTTAGCGTTTGTGATTGGTAAAAATATTTTTTTAGGGTCACTGTTGCTGTTGTTTATGATGGGCATTGTGTCCAGTGTGATTCCTAATATTCCGTTAGTGGTGGCGATGGTACCCTTACTGAAAAAATACGTGGTTCAGGTTGGCCTCGCCGGTAGTGAAATTCTCCACCTTGGCTATGGTGGCAATATTCCCAGTACAGTTTTACCGCTGTTTTATGCCATGATGCTGGGCGCTACCCTAGGGGGAAATGCCACACTGGTAGGTGCCTCCGCCAATATTGTTGGGGCAGGTGTTGCCGAACTCCATGGACGACGCATTAGCTTTAAGACGTTTTTGCGCTATGGGGTTCCCATTACGGCGCTGCAACTGGGGGTCTCAGCCCTATTTCTCACGGTTCGATTTTTAATTTGGCCTCGCAGCTAGCGGCTCTATCGTCCGAGTTATGCTTAATCAATAGCTAAATGCCAGCAAATTAAGCAACGTAACTGAACATTATCAAAGTTCCTGAACCCATAACCTGACCGCTTGATCAGCTTCAATTTATTGTTAATACTTTCAACAACACCACTATTTGTGTGATTATCAAAATAGGCGGTGACTTCACCAAACCACCGACAAATTGTTCTTACGCTCTCTTGAAAAGAATCCTGAGCTTGAGCTAACCAATCGAGCAATTGAAAGGTTCCATCTTTCCAATCTTTTGCTTGCTCAAAGATGGCTCTAAACGATTCCTTCTCCTGATGCATTCGAGCCAGACTTGGCACTACTTTTCGAATTTCTTACAGTTTTGCTTTTTGCTTCTGAGTTAGATTTTCCTCCGGCTTCAGTAACGCATATTTACTTTGTTTGAGCGCGGCTGCAATCTGGGCTTTCTGGACTTCATTTACCGTCTGCTCATTCGCTTTACAAATACTTTGTCGAGCCTTATCCAATTCCTGATTCACAATTTTTATAACATGAAATCGGTCAGCAACCACTGTAGCATTAGGTAGGAGTTTATGAACCAAACTTTTATAGTTTCCAGACAGGTCAATGCTCACCTCAATAATTTGATTGAGTACTGCTGCTCCCCATGCCTCAAGCACTTGCCTCACATCTTCCTGCTTGCGAGAAGGGGCAAAGGCAAGGGGAATTCGCCGCTCTAAATCGACCAAAACAACTATGTAATCTCCTTGTCCTTTACCTAAGGAAATCTCATCTATACCTAATCGTTTTACTGAACTCACATCGACGTGGAGTTTTTTTTTACTGACATACTGTACCATTGACCATACTTCTTCATCAGTGAGACCATTTGAAATTGCAACATTATGAATGTCGCTATGCAAAACCTGTTACACGATTGACTGAGTAAATCGATCCGTTTGCTTGCGACGATTGCCGATGAAATCGAGCGTTTCACTGAATGGCTTACCACAAGTTCGACACTTAAACTGGCGACGATTGATCTTAAGAAATACGGTTCGTCCACTGATGCTTAAATCTCGCACTAGATACCAATGATTCTGGTGTAAATGACAACTTTTTTGTTGGCAACGTGGGCAAATCGCCTCGGTTGTCTTTGCTTCCACTATAAGAATCAATTCTCCCGCAACATCGGTATAATCTTCAACCTCAATTCCAGGTAGGTTGAGTAGATCAGTTAGAAGTAGCTGCATATCTTAGATTTCGTATAGCATGTTACATTAGCATACCAAGTCCGATAGACCCTGGCAGGTTTTGGTGTGGTCATTGAAACTTACCATGTCTCTTCCCTTCGCACCCCCTCTTCATGCAACAACCCCTTAAAAAGAAGATATTTTCTAATAATTTCTTAAGAAAGCGTTCTCTTCCCGATGTACTGAGTCATCCTAACCCTAGAGCGATCAATTTAACAGCCACCAACGCAGTACAAAGTTGTCTGCGCCTCCCTAGAGAAGCCTGCAGAGTTTACAATAGGGCTATAGGGCAATGGCGATCGCCCCAGTTAAAATTAGCCACCACCTAGTCACCACGTTACGTGTGCATCACGGATCAATTTTTCGCGACCATCGGCGCATTTGGGAGGTAGTGCTAGACCCTAGCTGCGAGGAAGCAATAAGCACTCAGAGCGGTAGGAGCGTTCTGCAAAGAACCGTCTAGTCACCTTCTTTGGCACGCTATAACTGCGGGCAGCGAGGCACGCAATAGGCAGCCAGAGAGAGTCAGTTGGTACTACGTTGTCAAGGAGAAAGTTGATTTGTCAAGACGAAAACTGACAGGAAACAATAACTCGATCGAGCATCGCAATCAAAGATTTCGAATTAATTGGAATCACTTTTTGGGAGAGTAAACAATGACTCAATCTATCTCCAGATCAACAACCACAGCAGCAGATCGCGAGACGGCGTTTGTTCTGGAACTCAACTCTCTGAGCTTAAAGGATCTGCCATTGGTGGGAGGTAAAAACTCCTCCCTAGGGGAAATGCTGCAACAGCTTAGCCCGAAGGGGATTAATGTTCCAGATGGCTTTGCGACCACTGCCTACGCTTACCGTTACTTTATCCAAGCCGGGGATCTCGATAAGCAACTCCGCCGCCTCTTGACTGGATTGGATGTTGAAGATGTCGGTGAGCTACATCGCGTTGGGCAAGCCATCCGTTCACTGATCCTCCACACCCCCTTCCCGCAAGCATTGACGGATGCGATTGCGGCTGCCTATCAAAATATGTGCGATCGCTATGGTGCGAATACCGATGTTGCGGTGCGCTCTAGTGCCACCGCCGAAGACCTTCCCGATGCGAGTTTTGCCGGTCAGCAGGAAACCTACCTCAACGTCCATGGCCTCAAAGGGGTCTTAGATGCCTGCCATCGCTGCTTTGCGTCCCTGTTTACCGACCGTGCCATCTCCTACCGTCAGATCAAAGGTTTTGATCACTTTAGTGTGGCGCTGTCGGTCGGCGTACAAAAAATGGTGCGCTCAGACTTAGCCTGTTCGGGGGTGATGTTCTCCATTGATACTGAAACGGGTTTTAAGGATGCTGCCTTGATTACGGCTGCCTATGGCCTAGGGGAAAACGTGGTTCAAGGGGCGGTGAATCCTGATGAATACCTTGTCTTTAAGCCAACTCTGAAAGCAGGGTACAAACCTATCCTCAAAAAAGCCCTCGGCACCAAAGAAATCCGCATGGTTTACGATCTCGGCGGTACCAAACTCACTCGTAATGAGCCAGTGCCAGAAACCTTGCGCAAGCAGTTTGCCCTTAACGATGAGGAAATTCTGACTCTGGGGAAATGGGCCTGTGCCATTGAAGACCATTATTCTGCACAGCGCGGCACCTATACCCCCATGGACATCGAGTGGGCCAAGGATGGTATCACGGGTGAACTATTTATTGTCCAAGCCCGCCCAGAAACCGTGCAGTCCCAAAAAGCAGGGAATGTTCTGCGCAGCTACCATCTGCAAGCGAAAGGAGCCGTGCTGGCCAAAGGTCGTGCTGTGGGTGAAATGATTGGCCAAGGCCGGGCGCGGGTGATCCGCAACGTGGCCAATATTGATCAGTTTCAAGCGGGTGAAGTGCTGGTGACCCACCGTACAGACCCCGACTGGGAACCGATCATGAAAAAAGCCAGCGCCATTGTCACCGATCAAGGCGGTCGTACCTGTCATGCAGCTATTATTGCTCGGGAAATGGGAATTCCAGCCATTGTGGGCTGCGGCAATGCCACCGATGCCATCCCCAATGGGGCAGAGGTCACGGTGTCCTGTGCCGAAGGGGAAG
Source organism: Synechococcus sp. PCC 6717 (assembly GCF_022698185.1). Classification (NCBI taxonomy): domain Bacteria; kingdom Bacillati; phylum Cyanobacteriota; class Cyanophyceae; order Synechococcales; family Synechococcaceae; genus Synechococcus; species Synechococcus sp. PCC 6717. Next base: position 85,608 of record NZ_JAKLTV010000005.1, read on the forward strand.
AAGGTCACATCTACAGTGGTTTATTACCCTTCCACGTAGAGGAAGTGGCACTGGAGAACCTGCCTCGCACCCGCACCCAAATCCTGATGAATGTGGGCAACCCCGAAGAAGCCTTTAGTTTGGCCGCCATCCCCAACGATGGCGTGGGCTTAGCACGGATGGAGTTTATTATTGCGAACCACATCCAAGCACACCCGTTGGCGCTGTTGCACTACGACGAGTTACAGGATGAGGTGGCAAAACTGAAAATTGCCGAACTGACCCAGCAATACAGCAATAAAGCTGAGTTCTTTGTTGATAAGCTGGCGCAAGGCATTGGGGCGATCGCCGCCGCCTTTTATCCCAAACCTGTAGTGGTGCGGATGTCGGACTTCAAGAGTAACGAGTATGCCAACCTCTTGGGCGGCCGCCAATTTGAACCCCACGAAGAAAACCCTATGATTGGCTGGCGGGGTGCCTCACGCTACTACGATCCCAAGTATGCCGAAGGGTTTGCCCTAGAGTGCCAAGCGATGAAGCGGGTACGGGATGAAATGGGGTTGACCAATGTGATCCTCATGATTCCCTTCTGCCGGACACCCGCGGAAGGACAGCGGGTCTTGGCGGAAATGGCAAAACATGGCCTCAAGCAAGGGGAAAATGGCTTGCAGGTCTATGTCATGTGTGAACTCCCCAGTAACGTTGTGCTGGCGGATGCCTTTGCGGAGGTGTTTGATGGCTTTTCCATTGGCTCCAATGACCTGACGCAGTTAACGCTGGGGTTAGACCGTGACTCTGCCTTGGTGGCGCACCTCTTTGATGAACGCAACGAAGCCGTGAAGCGGATGGTGGCACAAGCCATTCAAACCGCGAAGGCCAAGGGGCGCAAAATTGGCATCTGTGGCCAAGCCCCTAGCGATTATCCTGAGTTTGCCGAGTTCCTTGTCACCCAAGGGATTGACTCCATTAGCCTCAACCCCGACTCGGTGTTGAAAACGCTGTTGCAGATTGCTGAGGTGGAGGCTCGCGGGTAGCGTCTTAATTAACTCCTAAGTCAAGAGCAGGGAACCGATGCCGCGATCGCCCTGCTCTTTCATTTTAGTTAATTTGTTTCAATTAAACTTGTCCCAATGGTTCTACTGCCAAAGATCGCTGTTCCAATCCGTACCATCGTGGCTCCTGCCTGAAGCGCCAAGGGATAATCTTGGGTCATCCCCATGGAATACTCTTGCCATTGCAGTCGCTGCCACCCCTTGCGGCCGAGGGCTTCGCCCCATGCCCGCAGTTCCCTAAAAACCTGCAGTTGCTCTGTGGGGGGCAGTCCCAAGGGCAAAATTGTCATTAACCCATGGCAGTGTAAGTGGGGCAGGCGATCCAAGTGGGGCAGTGCGGCCTCTAGCTGCGATCGCTCCCAGCCATACTTGTGGGGATCGGGGCGCAGCTTGACTTGGAGCAAACAGCGGGGAGCAGTCTGCCCGGTTTCTGCAAGGATGGCATTGATCCGCTCTGCCAGTTTCAGGCGATCTACGGTGTGAATCCAGTCAAAGAGTGTTAGGGCTTGGCGGACTTTATTGGTTTGCAGGTGTCCAATCAGGTGCCAAGTGATGTCGGGCAGATCCGCCAGTTCTGAGCGTTTAGCCGCAGCGTCTTGGACGCGACTTTCGCCAAAATCCCGAATCCCAGCCCCATAGGCCGCCCGCATGGCAGCCACCGGCGCGTACTTACTGACAGCAATGAGGCGAGTCGTGGGGGGAAGGCTCGCTTTGAGGTGCTCGACGCGATCGCGAATGTCGAGAGGGGATAGCACAGTACTCTCTATCAGCGACTAAAAAAAGGTTTTTTCCGGCTCATTGGTAGCCCCTTGGCGCAGCCATTCTTGGCGATAGGTGAGTTCTAACTCATTGCCGGTGCGACGAAAGATTTGCGCTTGCTGTAACAAAAATGCCTGAAACAGCCGCTGAAAAGCAAGGGCAATAATGGCTACCACTAAGCCAGAGGCGGTACTAATGAGGGCTTCGCTAATGCCCAATCCGACCCCCATGGTGGCTGGGGTGCCAATATCCCCTAAGCGAATGGAACTCAGGGCGCTAATTAACCCCAAAACGGTTCCCAGCAGCCCCAACAGCGGTGCCATGGTGATGGTTGCCTCTAGCACTTTTTCGCCACGCCGCATGGCACTGAGTTCTTCATCCGCTGCTGCTTCGAGGGCAAGGCGAAAAATCTCGGGGTTCGTGTCGATAAGTTGCAAGGGGGTGTAAAGAAAGCGTCCAATCGGTTGATCGCAGGCATTCGCCGCCAGTTCCGTGGCCTCTTGCCAATCATGGCGGGCGGCATCGAGAATTTGCTCAGCTAGTTTTGTTTCCCCCCGCAGCACAATGCTCCAAAACCATAACCGCTCAAAAATAGTGCCCAAGGTCAAGATCGAGAGAATCAGCAGTGGCCACATGGCCAAGCCACCACGGTTAAAAATTTCGGCGATATTCACGATCAGTTTCCTGCGAAGTGCATCCGAGGTTTACATTAGCAAAATATCGTTTGTCTAGGGGAGTCATGGCGTTGGACTGTATCTGTTGAGCGACTGTTCCCGATGTCCGGCGTGCTCTAATAAAACATGGGCAAGTGGGGATAGATGGCCTCCCAAACGGGTCGTAGCGGACTCCACGGACCCGCCCCCATAATCATGCACGCAAGAGTCATGACCCCACTTATCCACGCCCAGAGCTGGGTGTAGATGCGGGACTGAGCGTGCTGCTGGTGCAGTGCCTCAAGGGCGTTTTCTAGGGTGGCAATCACTGTGTCGCGATGCTGCAGATGGGTATAGCAGGTCTGAAGTTGCGTTTCCTGTTCGGCATGGGCAATCTGTAGGGTGGCCAAGGTGGCAGACTGCTGTTGGTAGGATGCCTCTAGCTGGATATTGCGCTCGTAAGCTGCCTCCATCTCGGCACGATGGCGATCGCATCTGTCGCGGAGGGCTTCATTTTCTGCCTGAGCGTTTGCTAACTCTGCTTGCAGGTCTTGCACCTGTTGACGATAGCTGGCAAGCTCTGCCTCAAGGGCTTGCTGGTGGGTTTGCAAGTCAGTGTAGCCAGTGCTCAAGCGTTCAATTTCTGCCCGTAGTTGCTGGATTTCTACCGCTTGGCGATCGCGCTGGGCGGTGGTGCGGGCTACTAAGTCCTTTAGCCCTTCAATGCGTTGGTTTTGGCTATTGACCGTTTGGCGGAGGCGATCGCACTGCTCCTTGAGAATGTGCAATGACCCTTTATACTGCTGTTGTACCCAAGACCGTAAAAAGGATAGCCCTGTAATCGTAAAACCAATGAGAGCATAGGTGCCCAAAATCGTGTGACTGAATGCCGACATCTGTAGCATGATGATCCCCTAAATTCAACGAAAAACGCCGCACTCAAGCATATTAGCAGTGGTTCTGGCCTGTCTATGGCATCTCCATAGCGGTTTGTTGCCCTATGCACCGCCCACCAAGGACAAGGCTGATGATTCCAAACAATTACCAGTGTAACCAAGTCGCTCACTAGCGATCGGTGCTCCATGTGCACAGGGCAGGAAAGGATTGGCCATGAAGATGACTGGGGTAGTTCCCGGGTTCGATAAACTAAAATTCGTTGGTGTGCTCTGGGTACGTGATTGATATACCTCAGACATCTGGCGGAAAAGAGCACGTTGAGCAATTAGTTCTCAGCCAAAGTCTTGGCCACAAATGACTTCATTGAAGTCAGCAGCGTTCCCTTGCAACATCGACTGCTGGTTTCCCGGTTCTAAACGCTGTGGAAATTGTGGTCACATCGTTGAGCGGTTGCCGCTGGATATACGGGAGTGGGACTGTCCCACGTGTGCGGCGCACCATGACAGAGATATGAATGTATGAATGCAGCGATAAACAGTTTGGCCGTGGGACACACGGTGTCAACCTGTGGAGCGATCGCCTTAGCGGCGCGGAGCGCTAACGTAAGACCAAACCCCTTCAGGGTGGCAGCAGTGGCAATGACGCATGGGATGGGGCACACCTAGAACCGATAGGCAGGGAACCAAAGCGCAGTGAGACTCTACGTCTCGATCACTCCATTTTTTAGGACTACCGAAAAAATTACTCACTGAGGGTTACATATTTTGCTTAGATCTGCCAGTATTAGCCCATAGGCGCTGAGGAGCACCTGCTATGATGAGCCTGAGGGTTTATACCTATTGATAAGTATCTATAAGTTAATTGTGGTGGGAGTGAGGAGTTGTCTGTGGGTCAGCCAGTGATGGAGTTTAATCACCGTCCATTCCACTTCATTGGCATTGGTGGTATTGGGATGTCAGCTCTTGCTTACATTCTGGCGAAACAGGGGTTTACGGTCACTGGATCGGATCTGCGCAGTAATCGCCTCACTGAGCAGTTGTCTGAACTTGGGGTACAAGTGTTTATTGGCCAAGCAGCTAGTAATTTGGAGGCCTATCCCTATCCTGATCTACCACAAATTATTTGCTCCACTGCCATTCGCGACGACAATCCTGAGTATCAAGCGGCTCAGCGACTGAATTGCCCAATATTTCACCGCTCCGATGTTTTAGCGGCCTTAATGCACCGCTGTCACAGCATTGCCGTGGCGGGTACCCATGGTAAAACCACCACCAGCAGCATGATTGCTTATCTTCTGTTGCGGGCTGGGTTAGACCCGACAATCATTGTTGGCGGTGAAGTGGCGGCTTGGCAGGGCAATGCCCGCGTGGGTCAAGGCCGCTATTTGGTGGCAGAGGCTGATGAGTCCGACGGCTCCCTGCGGAAGTTTCATCCCCACATTGGCGTAATTACGAATATTGAGCTAGACCACCCCGATCATTACACTTCCCTTGAAGAGGTCTTGAATACCTTTCAACAGTTTGCTAACCAAGCGGATATTGTCATTGGCTGTGCTGATTGCCCCAATGTGCGCGATCGCCTGTGTCATCCGCGCCTGCTGACCTATAGCCTCCAGCGCCAAGAGGGTGTTGATTATTGTGTTGATCATGTTTATTACAGCTCCCATGGAACGACCGCCCGGGTGTGGGAGCGAGGAACCTCCCTTGGCATTTTGCAACTCAATGTTTTAGGGGCGCACAATCTCCAAAATGCTTTGGCAGTTATTGCGGTGGGTCGCTACCTTGGCATTGACTTTGCCACGATCGCCGCAGCACTGCTCGAGTTTATGGGGGCGCGGCGACGGTTTGAGGAACGGGGGCAAGTCAACGGCATTCGTTTTATTGATGACTATGCCCACCACCCCAGTGAGATTATGGCCACCCTAGCGGCAGCGCGACTACAGGTGGGCAGTCATTCGCCATGGCGGCGACTGGTGGCCGTGTTTCAGCCCCATCGCTACAGCCGTACCCAAGCCTTTCTCGATGCCTTTGGTCAAGCGTTTAGTGCTGCCGATCAGGTGATTCTCACTGATATTTATAGCGCGGGTGAGCCTGATCCCGGCACCATCAGCGGTATGGATGTGGCCGAGTGTACCCGCCAGTATCATGCAGCCGTTAGCTACTGCGCCACGATGGAAGCGGTGCAAGCCTATTTGGGCACGCTTCTGCAACCAGGGGATCTTGTGGTGTTTTTGGGGGCAGGTAACTTGAATCAACTGATTCCGGACATTATGGCTGATCAAGAACGTTTATCTCCCCTGCCTGAGGCGATCGCCCTATGACTGTTCAGTATCTTCCCGATACCGGCTGTCCATTGCAAGCCCATGTCCCCCTTGCCAATTTGACAACCCTCAACGTGGGGGGGTGCGCTCAGTGGTTTGTTGAGCCACGAACCGTGTCTGAGCTACAGATAGCCTACCAGTGGGCACAGCACAAAGACCTGCCGATTACGGTACTGGGGGCAGGCTCCAATTTGCTGATTAGTGATCAAGGGGTGGCGGGGCTGGTTATTTCGACCAAATATCTCCGCTATCTTAAAGCTGATCCTGAAAGTGGTCAAATTACGGTGGGGGCAGGCTACCCGCTGCCCAAAATGGCGCACTATGCTGCTAAGTTAGGCTGGCGCGGACTGGAGTGGATTGTGGGTATTCCGGGGAGTGTGGGCGGAGCTGTGGTCATGAATGCGGGTGCCCATGGCGGCTGCACTGCGGAGCGGTTAGTCTCTGCGTTAGTACTTGAAGCGGATGGTGGCCTTTCGGTTCTGTCGCCCCGTGAGCTGGAGTATCACTATCGCACCTCTGCGTTACAGGGCACTCAGCGGCTGGTGCTGCAGGCAACATGGCAACTGGAACCTGGCCATGATCCCAATCACGTGAAGGCGACGACGCAAAAATACCTGAACGATCGCCTGCGCACCCAACCCTATCACTTACCCAACTGTGGTAGTGTCTTTCGGAATCCGGGAGAACGAACCGCGGGTTGGCTGATTGAGCAAACGGGTCTGAAGGGGTATCAACTGGGTCGTGCCCAAGTGTCTGAGAAGCACGCCAACTTTATCCTTAACTGTGGTGGTGCAACGGCTCTAGAGGTCTATCAATTAATTCGCTATGTTCAAACTGCCGTGGCCGATCGCTGGGCGGTTTGGCTCAGCCCGGAAGTTCAGCTTGTTGGTGAATTTTCTTAATTAGTTCTAATTAGTTTATGTCGATTGCCCTTTGCATGATTGTGCGGGACGAGGCAGCACGGTTAGGGGGTTGCCTTGCCAGTGTTGCTGAGGCAGTGGATGAAATAGTAATTGTCGATACAGGCTCTCAAGATGAGACCGTGGCGATCGCCCAAGCATGGGGAGCGCAGGTCTATCATTATCCGTGGCAAGAGGACTTTGCCGCCGCTCGTAATGCTGCCCTCAAGTATGTCCACAGCGATTGGGTGCTGGTTCTAGATGCCGATGAAACCCTGACACCAGCGATGGTTCAGGCCTTGCCCACAATTTGCCAACAGCCCCAGTGGTTAGCTGTTACCCTGCTGCGGCAGGAATTGGGTGTGGTGCCTCCCTATTCCTACGTGTCAAGGCTGTTTCGTTGTCATCCTCAGATCTATTTTCAGCGACCTTACCACGAAACCATCGACGATAGCGTCTTGGCACTCCAGCAGCGAGAGCCTCACTGGCAGGTTGGCCAAGTGAACGCAGTGGCCATCGTTCATTCGGGCTACCTAGGGGCACAGCGGCAACAAAAGCACGAGCGTGCCAAGCGCATCATGGCCAACTATCTCCGCCAGCACCCTGAGGATACCTACCTCTGGAGTAAACTAGCAGGGGTGTATTTAGCCGAAGGCGATTTTGCTAGCGCCCAGACCTGTATTACCCAAGGCCTCAACGCTAGCGATCGCCCCGCCAGCGTCACCTACGAACTCTACTACCACCAGGGCAACCTCTATAGTGCCCAACAACAGTGGGCTGAGGCGATTGCAGCCTATGAGGCCGCCCTGAACACCCCAACCCCTCCCCTGAGCCACGTAGCCACCTACCTGCGGTTAGCTGATGCCCAAAAGCACTTGAAACGGTGGGGGGATGCCTTAACCACCTACGATCGCCTGCAAGCCCTTGATCCCACCCTTGCGTTGGCCTATCAAAACCAAGGTGCCTTACTCCTGCGTTTAGGGCACGTTCACGCCGCCCTCGAAAAACTACAAACGGCGATTGATCTTTGGCAGCAGCAACATCCCCCAGAAGCTGACCGCCTACGTCAAGAGCTACAGGCGATGGGACTCCTCAACGGTTGAGTCACGTGTTCTAATACAACGTGCCCAGTCAACGACCAGTTGGTTTGCTCTAGTGCAGTAATGCTCGTAGGCAAGGGTAAACAATCGCTGTAGGCTAGTAGCATATAAAGAATCAGACAGTGCCGATCAGATGCCCATCAGTCAAGGGGTTGCCATGACCAGTGGTTCAGCATTCTGCAAAATACGGTAATCTGTTGAGGCTTAAATCATGAAGTGACTATGTCCAACCAGCCGTTGAAACGTCGCACCAAAATTGTTGCCACCATTGGCCCCGCTGTGAGTCAGCCCGATAAGCTCCGTGCCCTCATCCAAGCGGGAGCCACTACGCTTCGCCTCAACTTTTCCCACGGCACCCACGATGATCATCAGCGCAGTATTCGCCTGATTCGACAAATTTCCTACGAACTAGGGCAACCCGTCGGTATCCTGCAAGACCTGCAAGGCCCCAAAATTCGCCTAGGCCGGTTTGAGAATGGTTCAATTTCCCTCAAGCGGGGCGATCGCTTCACCTTGACAAGTCGCATTCTCATGGGCAACCAGCAGATTAGCTCCATTACCTACCCTCCCCTTGCCCAAGAGGTTCCCGCCGGAGCAACCATTCTGCTGGATGATGGCCGAGTGGAAATGGTGGTGGAGGAAGTGGACAAAACCGCTGGGGAACTGCACTGCCGAGTGGTTGTGGGGGGGCCGCTGTCCAATTCTAAGGGAGTGAATTTTCCGGGGGTTTATCTCTCAATTAAGGCACTCACAGAAAAAGATCGCGATGACCTCATGTTTGGTCTGAATCAGGGGGTGGACTGGGTTGCCCTCAGTTTTGTCCGCAACCCCCAAGATGTGCTGGAAATTAAGGAGTTGATTGCTAATCAGGGTAAGCAGGTGCCCGTCATTGCCAAAATTGAAAAGCACGAAGCCATTGAGCAAATGGATGCCATTCTTTCGTTGTGCGATGGCGTGATGGTGGCGCGAGGCGATTTGGGGGTCGAACTGCCGGCGGAGGAGGTGCCCATCCTGCAAAAACGCCTGATTGCCGCTGCCAACCGCCTAGGAATTCCGGTGATTACGGCCACCCAAATGCTCGATAGCATGGTGAAAAGCCCCCGCCCTACCCGTGCTGAAATTTCTGATGTTGCCAATGCTATCCTTGACGGCACTGACGCGGTGATGCTCTCTAACGAAACCGCCATGGGGGAGTACCCTGTAGAAGCGGTGAAAATGATGGCCACTATTGCCGCCCGTATTGATAACCAGCCCCAACTGCGCCAACCCAGCACTGATCCGTTAGGGGGGCGATCGATTCCCAATGCCATTAGTCAAGCGGTGGGGCAGGTGGCCGCTCAACTCCACGCCAAGGCCATTATTACCCAAACCAAAAGTGGGGCAACGGCCCGCAATGTCTCGAAATTTCGACCCCAGATCCCCATTTTGGCCGCCACTCCCCATATTGAGGTGGCGCGACGACTACAGTTGGTATGGGGGGTAGAACCCCTGCTGACCTTGGATCATCCCTCGATGCGGCAGTCCTTTCAAGCCGCCATTAATGCCGCTCAAGAACGGGGATTACTGGCGGAAGGAGACTTAGTGGTGATGACCGCTGGCACGCTGCAAGGGGTCTCCGGTTCTACAGACATGATTAAGGTGGAATTGGTGACCTCAGTGATGGGCCGTGGCTGTGGCATTGGCCATGGGTCGGTGAGTGGGCCAGCGCGGGTGGTGCACGATGGTAGCCCTGTGCGTACCTTTAATAGTGGCGAAATTCTGGTGGCACCCCGCACGAGTGCCGATTTAGTGGAGGCCATCCGCAAGGCGGCGGGGATTATTACCGAGGACGACAGCCTCACCAGCCATGCCGCCGTCCTTGGGTTGCGCTTGGGCATTCCCGTGATTGTGGGGGTGAAAAATGCCACCCAGTTGATTCGCGAGGGCACAATTTTGACCATGGATGTCGAGCGCGGTCTCGTCTATTCAGGGGCAGTTGGCATAACCCAGCGATCGCCAGAGTAGGGGAAAGAAATGCTATTTTTTCAGGCGAATACCTACCTGACGGAGCTGGTAACCCGCACGCTGCAAGCCACATGGCAGCAGTTTCCATGGCTAGGGCAGCAAGACATTGCCCTCACCCTACTGGTGTATCCACCGCCCATTCCGGTAAATACAGGGGGGGCYTTAACCGCCGCAGAGTTTTGGCAATACACTGTCCCCGGCGCCAATTATCGCGGGGATGTGCCCTTTTACCCGGCCAGCATTGTCAAACTCTTTTACTTAGTGGCCTGCTATGAATGGCTACACAATGGAATGCTCAAGCCCGACCCAGAGCTAGAGCGAGCCATGCGAGATATGATTGTGGACTCTAGCAATGATGCAACGGGGCTGGTGGTGGATATGTTGAGCGGCACCACCAGTGGCCCGTGCTTGCCGCCAGAACCCTTTCGGACGTGGCAGTATCAGCGCAATATTGTCAATCGTTACTTTCAGTCCTTAGGGTGGCCAGAATTGGCGGCCATTAACGTCAATCAAAAAACCTGGTGTGATGGCCCCTATGGGCGCGAACAGGACTTTGTCGGCAGCGATCGCCAGAATCGGAATCGCCTCACCACCGATGCAACGGCGAAGCTACTCCACAGTATTGTTGGGGGGGTGGCAGTGTCTGGGGCAGCCAGCCAAGCCATGCTGGCATTGATGCAGCGCTCCTTAGACCCAGAGGCACTCGCTGCAGATCCTGAAAACCAAGTGCAGGGCTTTTTGGGAGAAGGGTTACCTCAGGGAGCCACGCTGTGGTCAAAGGCCGGGTTAACCAGTTGGGTGCGCCATGATGCTGCCTACATTGAACTGCCGGGGCAGTGCCCTTACACCTTAGTCGTGTTTATCGACCACCGGAGTGCCAGCACAAATACTGAGGTGTTACCCTTCATCTCCCGTCATATTGCTGCGGGTATTCCTTCCTTAGAGGGCACCGGAGTACTGTAGGCCACTGACCACACCGGCGGCCAACAGGTGACCAAAGCTAGTGGTGGCCAATAGTTCTGGCAGCCCAAAGCCTTCAAACAGTGCGGGCAACGACACAGGTAAGCCGGGGCCTTTCCCCCGTGATTGAATGGCATAGCGACCAATGGCGATCGCGAACAAGTTACACAGAATGACCACTAAGCCAACCGCAGGTGACCAAGTTGTATCGGGAAGAGTGGCTAACACCATTGGAACCGTTCCTCCTAAGATGAGTACAATTGCCCATGAATTATACGGAACCAGCGAACCCGCCTCGGTAATTGTTCACAAAACGGTGCATCCTGTTACAAATGTTCAATGATCTTGACGCTATCGCGGTCAAAATTTGCGGTCTCACCCGGGCAGAACAAGCGGTGGCGATCGCCCAGATGGGAGTCAGCGCCCTTGGGTTTATTTGCGTTCCCAGTTCCCCCCGCTATATTCCACCGCCCGCCATTGCGGCGATCACTCAGCAGTTGCCGGAGACGGTGTTAACGGTTGCCGTTGTGGCCAATCCAACCCTTGAAGCGCTAGACAGCCTCATCCACCGCAGCAACATCAAGGCCGTCCAACTCCATGGCCACGAGTCCCCTGCCTTTTGCCAGCAGGTGCAGCAACACTATCCCCACGTGCAGATCATTAAAGCCTTGCGGGTCAAATCCAAAGACACCCTAGAGAGCATTCCCCACTACATCCCCTATGTAACTCGGCTACTCCTAGATGCTTACCATCCCCAGCAATTGGGAGGCACAGGCACCCCCTTTGACTGGCGGTTACTGCAACACCTGAGTATTGCCTGCCCATGGTGGCTGGCCGGTGGCATCACCCCAGAAAATTGCCGCCAAGCCATTGCCCAAACCCACCCCCACGGCATCGATCTTTCTAGTGGGGTGGAGGTCAGCCCCGGAATCAAGGACTTAGGGCGCGTGGCGGCTCTCTTAAAAGCCCTAGGGGTAGATGCAAACCCTACCCCGCACTCTTAGGATGCCGGCCTGAAGCGATAGCTCTTGGAGGGCAACCCCTGCTCCCAAATCAATTGTGACCGGAGGATGGACTGTGGCCTCCCCCTGCCACTGTAGGCGGTGCAGGCACAGGGTTCGCTCATCCTCTAGCCGGATGCCGGTGGTACAAATCCAAGACGCCTGCTGCTGCTGGGCAGTTTGCATCGTAAAGGCCAGATCAAGCTGCTCCGTTCCCAGGGTAACCGCAGCACTAACCATCTGCCACTCCCTGAGATTAACCCCTGCTTTTCCCAGTCCCTCGTTTTGTAGGTGCCTTAGTAGAGAGCGCAACCCCGATTGCAACAGGGGTGAGTCAACAGACCCTTGCAGATCCGCTTGGGTGACCATCAGTTCGCCCTCAACCGGCACTGGTGCTAAAAGTTTGAGGGGCTTGCCCCGCACCACTTGCCCTAAGTTGATGCGAATGTGCTCTGCCTGTACCGCCACTTGCCGCAGTAGAATACCACGATAGCTGGCCACCGTTGCACCTAAGCGCACGAAGGGCAACTGCCCTCGCAGCAGTTGGCGATCGCCCACCCTTAGATCCATCTCTAGCCCCTCAGCCCCATCAAGTTGCGACAGCAGCCACCAGCGCAAGGCCGGCACCAGCACCCGAGGAATCAGTCCCCGATCGCCAAGCTCTGGTGCCTCAACAGTTTCAACAGCGGGGCGATCGCTCACAACACGTGGGGACATAGGCGACATCAGGCTTAAACCCTCACACCACAGTGGGCAGTAAAAATCCCTTAACAATCTAAGGCAACATCGTCATCGTTACAAAGTGGGCTAGGCCAGATCAAAAAGTTACCCGTAGGCCACTTTTTTTGTGGCAACAAAAGAGCCTCAACCCTTGTCAATTGAGGGCTTAGGCGATCGCTCAGTTATGAATAAAACCAGTTAATGAACCATACCAATCCCTTGGAAAGACCCGATGCCCATTGGTTATGATGACCCTAGCAAGGGATTCGCGCCAATGTCATTGCGTCAGATTTCACTGCGACAGGTTTCGCCCCCACACCCCTCGGAACTCAATGGGCTGGGACTTATAGGGTGGATTGCGGCACCTCACTCTTCACGCAGCGCATTGACGCAAACTTGACTATTCACGTCCAAGTGTGGGTGATATTGTGTTTGGGAACTTATTTGCAAAAACAAAGCAAGGCTTGGGGATTGAACTCACCCCAGAGCGGGTCAATATTGTCCAAGTCCAGCGGCAGAAGCAGGGTCTCAAGGCGAGTGCCATTGTCTCAGTTCCCCTCAGTGAAGGTGCCATCGTTGAAGGTCGAATCATTGACACCGTAGCGGTTGCCGATGCCATTCGCCAAGGGATTGAAGACAAGCGCATTAAACAAAAAGAGGTCATCAGTGCTATCCCCATGAATGAGGCCGTCATTCGCCTGATTCGCTTGCCTGCGGAGCTACCCGACTATGAGCTACGGGAGGTGGTGCTGATGCAGGAAGCTCCCCTTTACCTCCCCTTTCCGCGGGAAGAAGCGGATGTCGATTACCAAAAGCTCGGCAGTTCCCTTGATGAAGACGGCATTGAGCGCGTAGAAATTTTGCTGGTGGGCACCCCCCGGGATGTCACTGATGCCTACATCAACACCTTTTCCCAAGCAGGACTGCAACTCACCGCCCTTGAAGTCACCAGTTTTGCCCTCATGCGTACCCTCAGGGACTCACTGCAACAGTTTGTGGGTGAAGCCGCCGCAATTATCGATATTGGCGATGAAGGCACCGAAATTAGCATTGTCAAAGATGGCATCCCCCAGTTCAATCGCAAAGTCCCCATTGGCAAGGATCAGATGCAGGAGGCCATCAGTCGTGCCATGAATTTGCCCCCTTCTATGGGGGTTGACCTCATTGAAAACTTGACAGTGCCCCTTGAACCCATGGATGTCACAGGTGCTCTCAACCCCAGTGGTGCAGCCATCCTGCGAGTACTGACGGATTTAGCAGATGAAATTCGCCGCTCCATCGACTTTTACCTCAACCAAGGCGAAAGCCTCGAAGTGTCGCAACTGCTGCTGGCCGGACCAGGCGCGAGCATTGGCCAAATCGATGAGTTCTTTAGCCAACGGCTCAATTATTCAGCCACCGTTGTGGATCCCATTTCCCTGTTAGGGTTGCAAACCCCAGAAGAGATACCCTTAGAAAAACGTCCTGCCCTTGGCACAGTCATTGGCTTGAGCCTACGCGGAGCCTAACTTCAGGAGCATCCCCATGTACTCAGTCGAGATTAACCTCCTAAAAGAACGCCCCGAAATTGGTGGCATGGCCGCCGCAACGCCTGCCGCTGGGGGTGCCAGCAATGTGCCTATCATTATTGGTGGTGTGGCCGCCATCTTCTTTGTGGGGCTAGCACTTCTTGGCTCTATAGGCGCCGAAATGTGGTTGAACCAGCTCAAGGCCAAGCAGCAAAGTATCCAAGACCGCTTAGCGGCCATTTCCCCGGATCTCCAGCGCATGGATGAACTCAAGAAAGAGACCGATCGCATTCAGGCAGAAACCAAAGCCTTGGCAACGGTGTTCAACCAAGTCAAACCGTGGTCAGCAGTGATGCGTAATATGGCCACTCAAATCCCAGCCGGACTGCAAATTACTCGTATTACCCAAGGTGGGGAGAAGGGCAATGAGCTGACCATTGAAGGGGCGGCAGTCTCCTTTGAGGATGTCAGTGAGTTCCTCCTGCTGTTGCAAAACCGTTCCCCCTTCTTTGACGGAAGTGCTACCCAACTTGTAAAAGCAGATCGCATGGGAAAAGCAAATGAAGAGACGGCGGTAGAGGTCTCCTTCAGCATTAAAACGGCGATCGCCTCGGTTCCGGCCTCCGATCTGCTCGAAGAGCTGGCCGCCAATGGCGTGGAAGGCTTAGTGGCACGCATTCAGTTTCTCAAGGAAAAAGGAGTCGTAGAGCAATGACCCTAACTGGTGATTTTGGTGGGCCGCCGATTCAAGACTCTGCGCCAAATTATCCCACATTGTTTGGGGTCACCCTTACCCCGGTTGTCAGTGGTATTTTAATTGCCCTTGTGGGCTTAGGGGGAGCCGTTTACCTAGCAACACTATTAATTGCTCCAAAAGCGGAGGAAGCGACTAAATTGCAGCTAGAAATTACCCAGCAGGAAAACGACCTCTCCCAGCGAGAAGTCATCCTCAAGCAGCTAAACGATGTCATCGCTTCCCTAGAACGCGCTAAAGCAGAAAATACCGATGTCCGCTCTCTGTTTGCCACCCAAGATGCCCTGAACACCCTGCTGTTAGACATCAATCGTCTCATCCTCAACAGCGGCGCTCAGCTAAACAGCTTTGAACCGGACAGTGCAGCTTCAGGAATTGTCCAAGATGGCTCCCTTGGCCCCGAATTAAATGCCAAACTAAAACGACAGGTGACCAACGTTACCATTCAAGGTGACTTCGCGAATGTTGTTGCAGTTATGCAAAAAATTGATCAACAACAAAACTTTCTTGTAATCAATAACTTAACAATGGAGCGAGTCACCGATAAGCCTGGGGAAGTCATTTGCACCTTCAAGCTCATGGCCTATGTTCCCCTGACTCCCGAGGAAATTGCTGCGTTGGCACCGCCACCTGAACAGGGGGGTGAACAGCAGCAGCAGTAAGAGCAACAACAGCAGCCACAGCAGTAGCGAATGGTATCACAGGAGGTAACGTACTTTTTTAGGAGTGAGTTCAACAGCGTCGGCAAAAACAAGCAGCAATAATTCTTCCAAAACTTTGGTGGCATTTGTGAGGAGTCAAGCATCGTGAGTCAGCTATTACATCGTCTTGGTTTGGGGGTGGCCACAACGGCCATCATTGCCGCAAGTCAAACGCCAACCTTGGCAACCAGTACTGAAATTACTGGGATTCGTCTTGTGACGGCACCTAACGGCATTCAACTCCTGTTCAACATTCAAGGCAATGTGCGGCCAGCGGTCTTTACCATTAATCGCGGCAACACATCCTTAGCAGATATTCCCAACAGTCAACTGCGGCTCCCTCAGGGAGGGGCATTTCGTCAAGATAATCCTGCGCCGGGCATTTCTTCGGTGGAAGTGGTGCAACTCGATGCCCAAACCATTCGGGTGTTAGTCAATGGCATTAGTGCTGCCCCCATTGCCGAAGTGATCCGGGAGGGACGCGATGGCCTGCAAATGAATTTTATTACTGCCCAAGGCCCTGCTGGCCCGCAAGTTCCCCCGACAGGACAGCCGATGGCAATGCCTCCCAGTGCTGGGGCAGTGCCACCCTTTTTACCCCGAGCAGTGGCTCCCCCCGTTGGCGATATGCTCGTTAGCCCTATCAACGCTGATCCTGACGTTGTGTCGTTGGCAACCAATGAGCGCATTCCCCGCCTACTGCTGCGGGAAGCCCCCGTTCGCGAAGTATTGTCGCTCCTTGCTCGGGCTGCAGGGATGAACGTCGTCTTTCCGGAGGGCAATGGGGATGCTGGCGGAACCACCATTTCCCTCGACATTGAAAATGAGTCTGTACAGGATGTGTTTAACTATGTCCTGCGGGTGGCGAACCTGAAGGCAAATCGCCAAGGGCGAACCATCTTTGTTGGTCAGTTTTTACCCCCTGATGCCCAGAACCGCATTGTCCGAACCATACGCCTGAATCAAATGCGGGTCTTTGGTCTGGCGGGCAACACTCGGCAACAGATTTCTATCGCCCAGACCGGTGGCTCGGTAGCTGGGGTTGGTACTGGTGGCAGTGGCGGAAGTGCTGGTGCAACGGCAGAAACCTCGGTTGTGCGGCAGTCCACCATGGGCGAGATTGATATTCAACTCGGTGCCGTGCAACTGTTGGAGATGTATGGCGCTAACCTGCGGGATGTAGCGATCGCCCCGAACGCACCCGCCTGTGACGAAACCGTTAACTTTAACGTTGCCGGTGCGAACCTTGAGAAAGTGTGTCGCGGTACTCTCCTGCGCGGCCTAGAAGTCATGGGCGACCCGCGCACCAATACAATTACCCTCGTGGGCACTCCGCGAAAAGTAGAAATTGCGACCCAGCTCATTCAGCAGCTCGATGTGCGCAAACGCCAAGTCATGGTGAACGTGAAGTTCATTGATGTGAACCTTCTGCGCGGGCGCACCGCCAACGCTGACTTAGTCACTAACTTTGGCTCCTCCCTCTTTGGGGCAATTTTTGATGCCACCGGTCTAACCGTGCAGCGGGGCACCTTACCTAGTGGGGTTCCCGGCGGACAAGTGATCCAACCCCCCGTCGCCTTCCCACCGGAGCGATTTTTACTGGGGCCAGAGCGAACCGTTACGCTCGATGGCGCTGGCAACATCGTCAATGATCAGACTGCCCCGCCGCAACAATTTGTATTGCCGGGAGTGGGTGTGCCGGGGTTTTCAGTACCTGGTTTAGGGGTGGGGCAAGCCCTGAGTAACTTTTTTGCCCAGCTTCAGTTATCTATCCAAACCGGTAATGCCACGATTCTGACGAATCCTACCCTTGTCATCCAAGAAGGAAGTGCCGCGCAGGTGAACCTGACCCAAGAAATCTTCTCGGGGATTCAGTCCCAAGCGAGTACCACTGGAACCGGTAGTGGTGCAGCGGTTGCAGCAACCACCATTACCCCTATTATTCGTCCGGCCGGGGTTATCTTTAACGTCACGGTGGATCAGATTGATGACAATGGTTTTGTAACCCTGCAACTGTCCCCCGAGGTGAGTGCTCCCAGCGGTACCTACTCCGTTGTCTTTCCGGGCGTTGCCAACCCCTCTACCGGCACTCTCTTGTCGCAGCGGCGCATGGAGTCGGGACGGATTCGCCTGCGGGATGGGCAAACCTTGCTTTTGGCTGGGATTATCCAAGATCAAGACCGGTCACTGGTAACTAAAATTCCGATCTTGGGCGATATTCCCCTCCTGGGGCGGCTCTTCCGGCGCGAAAGCAATCAGCGCCAGCGAAACGAGCTAGTGGTGATGGTCACGCCGAAAATTGTGGATGACTCCCAAAATGCCGGTTATGGCTATCAGTACTCCCCTAGCCCTAACAGTATGCCCCCCAATATTCAAAACCGCATAATGCAGCCATAGTAGATGGCTAGCCTTGCTTTTGTGGTGCCTCACCTTTGAACGAAGGTGGGGCTTTTTAGTCTTTTTAGTGGAGTGTTCAGTGTGCTACAGGCATTCGGAAATATTTGGTTAAAATAGAGTTAAGGCGAGGTTAAGCCATAAGAGCACCAGGATAAGACATCATGAATAGATACGATTTTTTACATTGCCAACGTCCCTATCACGGCGACTTTACGCCTGCCAATTTTGTGTTTAATGCCAATTTACAGGAATTTGCCACCAAAGTTAGCTATATTGCCTGCCTAGAAACCAGTGGCAAGATCTCGCCCCAAGACGCCTTCGACCAGATAAGCGTGCTCTGGAAGCAACTCAAGGCCAGCAAAAAGGGGTTGTCTCTAGAAGATCTCCCTGACTAAGGCACTGTCGGTGATAGATCAGCGTTGCAGCGTTTTGAGGGTGGCCAGAATTAACTCACTGGGCACCTGTTCAACAATCTCAGCATGGCCAATGGCGGTAGGCAGGATGAAGCGTACTTTTTGTGAGTGTACCTTTTTGTCGTGCTGCAGCAGGGCAACTAATCCATGCACATCAAACTGGCTCGGGATAGTAGTAGGTAGGTTTGCTTTGTGGATTAATTGCCGCTGGGCGGCTGCCTCGGTCTCAGACCAGTAGCCAAGGGCGATCGCCAACTCCCCGGCTGCCACCATCCCCACAGCCACCGCTTCCCCATGATTAAACACCCGGTATTGCCCCATGCTTTCAAGGGCATGGCCAATGGTATGGCCATAGTTCAAAATAGCCCGCAGTCCTGCTTCCCGTTCATCTTTGCTAACGACATCAACCTTGGCCTGACAGGAGTGCTGGAGAATAGACGCTAGTTGATCCACCGAAAGAGCACTGATGCGATCTAAGCGGGGGAGGGATTGCAATAGCTCAAATAGTTGGGGATCCCAAATGACACCATACTTAATCACCTCAGCCATACCGGCACGAAACTCCCGTGGTGGCAGCGTGGCCAGCACCTCTGGATCGACCACGACTAAGCGCGGCTGATGAAACGCCCCAATCAGATTTTTCCCTTGGGGGTGGTTAACCCCAGTTTTACCCCCGATGGCGGCATCGACCATGGCTAACAGGCTGGTGGGGATTTGAACCACCGCAATTCCCCGTAGCCACGTTGCCGCAGCAAAACCAGTCATATCGCCAATGACGCCGCCACCCAAGGCAAAAAGCGTAGATCCCCGCTCTAGACGCTGAGCTAAGGCTGCATCATAGATTTTCTGAAGGGTTTTTAAGGTTTTATACCGCTCGCCTGCGGGCAACACGCAGGGAGTTACCTGCCAGCCGTGCTCCTCTAGTACCGCTTGAATCGCACAACCGTAGTGCCGCCAAATTTGCGGGTTCGAGACAATCAGCGCTGGTGCATTTGGCCTGAGTGGGGTGTGTTCCGCCAAAAGCTGGGGTAAGGCTAGGCGGCTGCCGGCACGAATCGCAATGCAGTAGGACTGATGAGGGAGAGGAACGGGAATTAGGGTCGTCATTGCACAATTGCCGCGGTGGGTGCATTGGCTCAACGGGCAAATCAAGAGTTGAGTGAGGTCGGCTCCCCACCTCCCCAGTTGTTAAGGCTAGGGGGAATGTCCTGAAGCTGCCAGCAGCGCTCTAACCAATTTACCAAGGTAGCACGATCAGCCGTCAGTTGCCGTACCACTGACCAAATATACAGGGCGGTGGTGGGTGAGTGCACCTCTACTTCAAGGGGTTGATGGGGCGCATAGCGGCAGGAAATGCCCAACAGGGTCAGTCGCTGGTAGATGCTCCAGCGTAGTTGCCAGTTAACTGCAATAACTATGGGGTTTATAGACATTCAATAAGTACTCCATTGTTGAAAACAGCCCTAGGCTCACTTAGTATGGGGGTAAGTCCTGCCGTTTAGGAGCCTATCCCCATGACTACGACGACACTGCCTCGCCAAGGGTTTGGCGACATGGTTGACACTGTTGTCCTGCTGGATCGCAGCACGACGACTCCCGTTTGCGAAGGCATGAATCGACTCTTGGCCAGTTTTCAAGCCTTGTACTTGCAGTATCAAAAACATCATTTTGTGGTGGAGGGTGCGGAGTTTTACCAACTACACGAGTTTTTCCAACATTGCTACGAGCAGGTGCAGGGGCACGTTCACGATTTAGGGGAACGCCTGAATGGCTTAGGAGGTGTTCCCGTGGCAGGCTTTGAGCAGTTGGCTGCCCTGTGTTGCTTCAGCCCTGAGTCGGAAGGGGCATTTAGCTGCCGACACATGCTGAGCCACGATCTGGCGGCGGAACAGGCGGTAATACAAATTTTGCGGCAACAGGCAACGCAGGCGGAGTCCTTGGGCGATCGCGCCACTGCTTACCTCTACGATCAAATCCTGCTCAAAACCGAAGAGCGTGCCTACCATATTGCCCACTTCCTTGCCAACGACAGTCTAAAGGGATAATCGGATAAAGCAAGGAGTGGCCTCCCCTAGCTTTGTATGCTGCCATTTTTTCCTTAGTTTGTTGACCCTTACCCATAACCGCTTCAAGAAACGCACGAACCTTTGCCCCCCTAGTGGGGGGATTTTTTTTGAATTATTTTTTCATTTTTGAGCTTAGCCTAATTGAAAGATATTTGCAATATAGTGCCAAAATGATCTTTAATTTTCCCCGGATATAGCGCTAAGCACCTGAGAGCCGCTGCTGCAGAATGGGACAAATCGTGTGCTCAGATGGCCGGGGAATGGTTGACCAACCGTGCAGAAGCCCTTGCAGTTCCTGCTTGAGGTCTTGCATCTGTTGAATTTGCCGCTCCACCGCTGTTATCTGCTGCACGAGCTTTTCCTTGACGCGATCGCAGGGCAATTCACCGCGATCGTAAATGTCTAGCAGTTCTTTGATGTCTGCAAGGGTTAAGCCGAGGTGTTGGGCACGCTTAATAAAGCTCAGGCGCACAAAGACATCCTCACTGAAGAGCCGATAGCCCCCCTCTGTTCTGCCGCTGACTTTGAGTAAGCCTAACTCTGCGTAGTAGCGGATGGTTTTAATGGGGAGGCCACTGTGTTGGGCAACTGTACCGATGCGTTGTGCGGTCTCCTGCATAAGCCCCTCCTATAGTGACCGGATATTTAACCCCAGAGGTTGTCGAGCGGCCAGTCCGCCACGATCGCCACCAAATCTGCAGGGGAGTGAGTGCCATAGGGCAAAACCCCCAGTACCGGTACTTGAGTCAACTGGGTAAGGAAGTGTGGTGGTGTCCACTGTTGGATCTCGCTATCAGTGCACGGGGTGACACAGTTCAAGATCAGGCCGCGCAGTTCCAGCTTGTACTGGCGGGCAAGGGCAACATTGGCCACAATCTGGGCGATCGCTCCCAAGCGAACCGTTGCCACTAATACAATGGGTAAGCGCCATGCTGCCGCCAAATCCGCCACCGTCCACTCCCACGTAATGGGTGACCCCAAACCACCAATCCCTTCAACGAGTAGGCGATCGCAGCGTTGCTGAAGTTTCTCATAGGTCTGCCACACTGGGACTAAGTCGATTTGCCGCTCTTCCAGCAGTGCAGCCATGGGCGGCGCAAGGGGGGCAGCAAAACTCACGGGGCACACTTCTTCAGGGGTTTGGTTCAGGGGCAAGGTCTCGCAGTAGTGCTGGCGATCGCCCGGCTCAACGGCGGTTCCGCTTTGCATCGGCTTAAAAATTCCCCACTGCTGCTGAGGGGCATACCGCTGCCCGTAGCTCCACAGCGCCGTCGTAATAACGGTTTTACCTACACCAGTGTCAACACCGGTAATGAGTAGTGACTTACAATGATGCTCGATAACCCCCTCCTATCGACAGCAACAAGACAAAGTTTTGTGAATAAATGTAACGCTCTGCAACACAATAGCTGTCTATCTCTAGAATAGAGCGGTATAAGATTTCTTGACTTCTCCCCTCCTTGAAAGAGAGGGGATTCCCAAAGGATGCTACGCAACGGGCTGAAGCCGCGTTGCTTCGCTTTTCCCTTGAGCTGTCACCCACAACTTAATGCGGGTGGGGGCAGTCAAAGACCCCCTACTCACCTCAAGCATTTCTGCTATTGGGACTACGTTTATGTTTCGGTTCGTGGTTTCGCGTTTTTCAACACTAGCCAAT
>NZ_JAKLTV010000050.1:0-2296 GCF_022698185.1 Synechococcus sp. PCC 6717
ACGGGCACAAAAGGCATTGAGTCGCAAGCAAAAGGGGTCTCGCAATCGAGAAAAAGCACGACTTAACCTTGCTCGAATCCACCAACAGATTGCCAACGCCTGTGCGGGAGTGGGATTGTCCCAACTGTGGAGTCCACCATGACCGAGATATGAATGCAGCGATAAACATGTTGGCCGTGGGACACACGGTGTCAGTCTGTGGAGCTAACGTAAGACCTGATGAGCACACGCTCAAAGGGCAGTTGCGCAAGTCCAGCAATGGAAAGAAGCAGAAACCTAAGTCGTGAGGCTTGGGAATCCCCGCTGCTTGCGGCGGGGAGGATGTCAACTAGTTGCGGGTGGGCAGCTCAAAGACAAATCCCTCATAGTAGAGGAGTTGGCCGTCTTCACTCTTGACAGGACGCGCACTTTCACAAATCGTAGTAATACTGTCATCAACTCGATACACCTTAGATACAAGGTTCTGAACAACACCACGACTTTGAACTTGCTGCTGAAACCTTTCCCAAGCGCTACTGTCCACGTAGGGACGCTGGGTGTGGTGCTCAATATCTGCTAGCCAGTCCTGAGCATCAGCATAGCCATAGATGCGTGCAAGGGTGTCATTCACTTTAAAATACACCCCCTCCGGCGAGCTTTGATAAATGCCAATTGCCGCTTCCTCAAACATTTGCCGATACTTTTCTTCAGCCGCTTGCAGTGAGGATACTAGCTCCCGTCGTTCTTCAATGATTTCCTGTAATTGCTGATTTTGCTTCTTAAGGAGGGCATTTTTTTGCCGCAGTTTACGCTGCAACAGTGCAATAGTGAGTTGGTTTTTGACCCGAGCTAGCACTTCCGCCTGCTGAAACGGCTTACTGACGTAGTCCGCGCCCCCTACCTCAAAGGCTTTTACCTTATCGAAGACGTCATCCAGTGCACTAATAAAAATAACTGGAATAGACTGGGTCTTGGGGTTTTCCTTGAGGGTTTGGCACACTTCATAGCCGTTCATGTCTGGCATCATGATATCAAGGAGAATGACATCCGGTGGCTCTGCTTCAATTCCCATGAGTGCCATTTGACCACTAATGGCTCCGCGGACATCGTAGCCCTCCATTTGCAGTAAGGCAGTCAAGACTTCAACATTTTCAGGGGTATCATCGACAATTAAGATGCTGCCCGCCCCTGAATCAAAGAGGTCGGTGGTCATGCGGTGGCCTCCCAATGGCGATCGTGGGTCAGTGCACTAGATAGTCCCCATCCTATCAAACGTGCCCCTGTTTCTGGGCATGGAGGCAACCATAGCGACCACTGGGGAGCGTGTTAGCTTCTGACTAGAATAATCAGAAATAATCAGAATTGAGGCATCCTCAAATGTACGGAGTAGGTGAGAAGGGGAGTCTTGGGCTGTATGAGCCTGCTAGTTGCCCCCAAACGGGTGACGCCAGAGGTTACCTGCTTTAGCCTCTTTGTCGCAATGACCTCCCGCAGGGGCTTGAGCAAGTTTATCGAATGTGAGCGAAAAAAACCATCCGCTTGCGGCGGGGAGGATGTCAATAGTTGCCTATGCCAGATTATAGAAACCGGAGGGTTCGGGAACCGGATAAAACCTCGCTCGTTCACGACGGAGATACAGAACGGTTCCCGCGTCTACGGCAGTAGGGAGAGTCAGCCTTGACATTCTTCGATATACCGTTTCACTGTCTGGGCTGAAACGTTCCCGGTAGTACCCCAATAATAACTGTCTGCCCAGAGTTGGGATTTTTCATGCAGGTTTTTGAGATGTGGAAATTCCATTCTGAGCCGTCTTGAACTGTACCCTTTCATGATGGTCACCGCCTGAGAAGCTGACATTCTAGGAGGAAACGACACAAACACATGAACATGATCCATCAAGGTTCGGTCTACCTCAATGGCGATTAGTTCCATATCGTTGTTTTCAATCGCTTCAGTCACATACCTTTTGGTTGCTTCAATGATTGCTTCCTTGGTAAATATTTTGCGGCGCTTGAACGGAATCCAGACAAAGTGATGTCCTGACTGATACGTGCAATGACGAGTCGATTTTAGCTGTATGCCATCTTCTCTCATACGGTTGCTATTCACGTAAATCGGCATCTATAATAACTGCATACCATCTTAACCTAATGATGCTTTTAGCCGTCCAAAAAGATGTTTTTCAACCTGACAAGCAGCTTGCTCAGTTGCTTACTGAGTTAGCGCGTCTTGCCAACAATCTCTACAACCAAGGCGTGTATGAGTCTCGGCAATACTTCTTTGAGCAAGGACGGAAACCGTTCAAGGTTCTGAAGTA
>NZ_JAKLTV010000051.1:0-6584 GCF_022698185.1 Synechococcus sp. PCC 6717
CCATCCGCACCGCTCAGTTTGTCAGAAACAAATGTGTGCGGTACTGGATGGACAACAAGAGCGTAAACAAAGCTGTTCTCTATGCCCACTGCAAAGACTTAGCTAAAGAGTTTGCAGTGGGCATAGAGAACAGCTTTGTTTACGCTCTTGTTGTCCATCCAGTACCGCACACATTTGTTTCTGACAAACTGAGCGGTGCGGATGGCTTCATCCAGAGCCTGATACTGCTCTGCTGTGCCGTTTAGTAGCTTGGCTTCTCTGACTAACATAATGATATTTTATTACAAAAAAACGCCGTAAAGCCCCTGCCTTCAGGCATGGGGATATAAGGCGCATGTTGTGTTATCAAAAATTTTGGGTCTAAAAACTTGTCTTTTAGAGTGGTTTTAGATTAAACTAAAACCAGAGGTAAGGGTAATCAACCTCTCTAAAAACCCAATAGCCTAACGGCTAGAAAACAACCTAAGTTTTTTTGGTTGGTTTAACAGTACCTTTGGGCAAAAGGGAACTGCCCCGCAAGGGGGAACGCTTGGGGAGATAAGCACCGCTGTCGTAGCAGGGCAACCTGATGCGATAAGTGCTGTCGCAGAACCAAGAACAAGAATCCCCTGCCTTTAGGCATGGGGATATAAGGCGCATGTTGTGTTATCGAAAATTTTAGGCCTAAAAACTCGTCTTTTAGAGTGGTTTTAGTTTAAACTAAAACCAGAGGTAAGGGTAATCAACCTCTCTAAAAACCCAATAGCCTAACGGCTAGAAAACAACCTAAGTTTTTTTGGTTGGTTTAACAGTACCTTTGGGCAAAAGGGAACTGCCCCGCAAGGGGGAACGCTTGGGGAGATAAGCACCGCTGTCGTAGCAGGACAACCTGATGCGATAGGTGCTGTCGCAGAACCAAGAACAAGAATCCCCTGCCTTTAGGCATGGGGAGTATGTCAACGTGGCAGTGCTAATCTACAGACAATTATTGCCGTATATTGCACAAGCCATTATAGATGGCGAAATACTAATCTCCAATAGTTTCGGTTGATCACCGGAACGGAGCACAGCGTTACCCTTGCTACAGGTGGGGCGTAAGTATGCGCGTAAATATGCAAAGGTAGGGAGACTGCTTGAAACTGCACTGTTACAGTAGGCATGGCACAAACACAATTGGGTATTGTTGTTCAAGGCTCGTTGAGTCAAGGCTTAGAGGTTCGCCTCAGTGGCGATGTGGCTGTTGAAGAACTGCGGGTAGGGCAATTTCTGGTTGTGCAAGGCCGCCGCAATCGTTTTTTTTGCCTCCTTACGGATGTGGTTCTCGACACGGCTAATCCGCGTATCTTGCTAAATCCACCGGCGTTGGACGATACGTTTTTGCAAGAGGTGTTGGCGGGGACGGGTACCTTTGCCACGCTGAGTCTGGCGCCGATGCTGATGATTGGCGAGGCGGGCAGTGATTTACTTCCGGTGAAAACCATTCCCGGTCATTTTAGCCCGGTTTATGAAGCGAGTGATCAGGACTTTCGTGCAGTCTTTGGCTGGGAGGGGGATCCACAGCGGCGCAATTTTGCCATTGGTTATCCCCTTGAGATGCAGGTGCCCATTTGCTTGGATTTGGATCGCTTTGTCGAGCGCAGTAATGGCGTTTTTGGTAAGTCGGGTACCGGAAAATCCTTTTTGACTCGCCTGCTCCTGTCGGGCATTATCCGCAAGCAGGCGGCGGTAAACCTCATTTTTGATATGCACTCGGAGTATGGCTGGGAAGCAACCCGCGAAGGCAAGCACTTTAGTACTGTCAAGGGTCTGCGGCAACTATTTCCTCACTGTGTCAAAATTTATACTTTAGACCCAGAGTCCACCCAGCGGCGGGGGGKGCGAGATGCCCAAGAGCTTTATATTGGTTTTGACCAAATTGAAGTCGAGGACCTTGCCCTTGTCCAAGCGGAGCTGAATCTGTCGGAAGCAAGTCTTGAAAATGCGATCATCCTGCGCAATGAATTTGGCAGAAGCTGGATTAGCCGTCTGCTGGGGATGACAAACCAAGAGATTCAAGAGTTTTGTGAAACCAAGATGGGCAGCAAAGCCTCGATTATGGCCTTGCAGCGTAAGCTCACGCGGCTGGAGCAACTGAAGTACCTACGCAATAGTTGTGCAAAGAACTATATTGGTCAAATTCTTGATACCCTTGCTGCTGGGCAGCATGTGGTTATTGAGTTTGGCTCTCAAGCCAATATGCTCTCCTATATGTTGGCGACGAATATTATTGCGCGGCGAATTCACCATGCCTATGTGCAACAGTCCGAGGTCTTTTTGCAAACGAAAAACCCCAGCGATCGCCCCCATCAATTGGTGATTACCATTGAAGAAGCCCATCGCTTTTTAGACCCTGCCACAGTAAAGCAAACCATTTTTGGCACCATTGCCCGCGAAATGCGCAAGTACTTTGTCACCTTGCTCGTGGTGGATCAGCGCCCCTCTGGCATTGACAGTGAGATTATGTCCCAGATTGGCACCCGCATTACTGCTCTGCTTAACGATGAAAAGGATATTGAAGCTATTTTTACGGGGGTGGCAGGTTCTCAGCAATTGCGCTCTGTTTTAGCTAAACTCGACTCAAAGCAGCAGGCACTGGTGTTGGGTCATGCCGTGCCCATGCCAGTGGTGATCCAAACCCGTAGTTATGATGAAACCTTTTATGAAGAGATGGCGGATATTCCTTGGCCAGAGTTACCCACACCGTTATTGTTAGAGGCGGCTCAAGCTGCTAAAGCTGACTTAGGTCTTTAATTGACTCTTGGGGAGGTTGAGCACACTGTACCTAGTGGCTCAGCGTCGAGAGAAACGGTTACGGTAAGATACAAAAAGTATGAGATGGCAGCAGTGGTGCATACCTCCTCTAGGTGCGGTAGTCGCTGGTTCAGTGGCGATCGCCTTTGTGCGGCAACCCATGCCGATTGTAGCGGTGAGTTCTGCTGGTGCGTTGGTCGGCAGTTGGCTGAGCGATCGCCGACGAACTCACGCCTCCGATTCAGCTATGCATACCTTTGAGATGGCCTTAGCCGCTGTTGAGCGCAAACTAGCTGATGTAGAAACTAAACTGGATCGTCTGCCTGCCTCTAGTGCAACCCGTCGCACAGCAATCTTTTATGATATTGAAAACCTGATTAAGGGCTACAACATTAGAACTTCTGATGTTGCCAAAATTTCCCTGAAGTCTATCCAAGAGCGCATTACTGAAGTCTATCCCATTGAGCGGGTACTGTTGCAGCGAGCCTATGCCAACTGGAGCGATACCCGCTTAGGCCCCCTACGACGGGAAATGCACCAACTGGGAATTGAGCCCGTACAAGTCTTTGGATTTTCTTACGAAAATCGTAAAAATGCCGCTGATATTCAGTTGGCCATTGATGTGACCGATGCAATCTTCCAAGATCCGCAGCTAGACACCTTTGTGATTGTCTCTGGCGACGGCGGGTTTKGTTCCCTTGCTAAAAAACTGCGGCAGTACGGCAAAACCGTGATTGGCTGTGCCTACGAAGATGCGGCGGGCAAAAGCTTCCAAGCGATTTGTGATGTCTTTGTTCACATTCCAGACCCTACCCTAGCACGGCAGTCCGAACCGCCGTTGGCTGCACCTCCTGCGATTGCTAGTCCCCCTGTTCTCAAGGCGCTGCCTGCGGATCCAGATAATCAACGGCTTTGTCAGGCTCTCAGGGGCAGCGCTACCTGTCAAGCAGAAGGGGCGATCGCCAAAACCCGTGAAGTGCTTGAGTGGTACCGTCGCGATCCTCACTGTGCTGCTATGCTGCGGCAAGAGGGGCTAGCAATCAGTAAAGTTCAAGAAGCGGTGCAGGCGCTGCTACCCCAGTTTCATATCCTGCAACTGGGGATGGTTAAATTTTCGGAGTATCTGCGTTACGTTTGCAAAAATACGGTGTTTTGTGTGTTTCATCTCCAGGGCAGCCCTAACCAACTGAAGCTAGGATTGCGCGAGTCTTTGCCCCCAGGGGCGATCGCCGTAGCCAACTTTGAGAAACGTCCGCTCCATAGCTTGGCCACCTATCGGGCACTATTGGCACAACAACGATGTACCTTAGCCCTCCCCGCTACCTTTGCCGAGGTCTTGCCATGGTTGCTTCAGCACCGTGATGTGGCGGCTCAGTTACCAGAGCTTGCTGCCCTATTCCTCAAAACTACATCAACACAGCTAACACCAAGCCACGTTGAAACGGCCTTAGTTAATTGTCAAGAGGCGGGKATTCTGGTGCCGGCGCCAGAAGGGGGCGATCGCTACTTTGTAGCTGCATCGATTACCGATGAAGCTCAGTGCCAAGCGTCCTTACGACAGTGGATTGGTCAACTGCTTCAGCCTCATCTGCACCCCTTGCAAGAGCACCCAAAGCCAGAACTATTAGAGGAACTCTTGCCGTTTAAGTCCCCGAAGCCGCCATCAGTGTCTAGCCAAGGTGAGAGCTAGATGAGTCAGCCCCTCCCCCCGTGGTTGACTTGGTTAGAGACCTGCGACAGTACGAATACGTGGGCATTGCGCCATGCCAATAGTCTCTATCACGGCCAAGTTATTTATACCCGCAATCAAACCCACGGTCGCGGCCAGTATGGACGACAGTGGCGCTCAGGAGGTTTTACTGCCTCCTTTGTGGTGACCGCCTCCCCAGCGATCGTTGCCCCCAGCTTGGTGGCGGGGTTAGCAGTCGTGCAGGCGGTTGAATCTGTGGTGCCCTCGTTGCGGCAGCAGCTACAACTCAAGTGGCCTAACGATGTTATGGCCCAGGGGAAAAAATTAGCGGGTCTTCTGTGTGAGCACCATCAAGGATGGCTAGTGGTCGGGGTTGGTCTTAACCTCAGCAAAGATGAGCTGCCGCAAGCCATTAGTTTGCAAACCCTAGTGGCCGAAGCAACCGCACTACCGACGGAACTAGACTTGTTAATGGCCATTCGCGAGGAACTGTTATGGTGTTGGGAGAGTTCCATCGACTGGTTGAGCGCCGTGAGTCAGCGGGACTTTTTGCGGGGTCGCGCCATTAAAGTTACAGAGGTCACACAACAACAGAAGATAGCCCCCGCTCTGTGGCAAGGAGAAGGCGCTGGCATCAATACCAAGGGTCATCTACAGTTGCGGTTGGCCGGTGGTGAGGTCGTTACGGTTGCCAGTGGTCATATAATTTACGAGTAATTTACGAGGCGTTGTGGCATGATTAGGAAAACGGTCAGAGCTACCTAGTCTTGGTATTAAGCTTTAACCTTGTAGCTCTCGGGCTTCGCGATCGGAATCATGCAGTTGAGCGCAGCACATTTGACGACATGACGCGAGTTGAGGGAGAAAACACGCGATTTCGACACTATCTTGCTTGGTTGCATCGGAAGACATTGTGCTAGTCCAAGTCCCTAGACATGCTGAAGCACCCAATTCGATTGCTACGTCAGTCCCTCAAATTCCGTGATGTGCCCATCTTACAGGAAATCATATTCCTATTCAGCAACGCCGCAAAGGCTATATAGGAGGTGCTTCACTGGGGTCTGTTAACACTGCTGCTTCAGCCGGAGTTGACGCATCGGGTTGCTCCGCCTGCCAGCAATCGAGAATGTCCTTAAGAACAATTTCACTAAACCATATCTGGCCAACAATGACTAAGGGCAAGGCCAAAAGTAAGCCTAGAAAACCAAAGAAAATGGCAAAGACAATTTGTGAGACTAGGGTCACAGCAGGGAGTAAATCCACCTGTTTTGCCATGACGAGGGGCACAAGAAGGTACTGTTCTAGTTGCTGAATGACAATGTAGGCCGCCAGTACAGCAGCGGCTCGCCATGGCTCGTCAATAAAGGCGATGATCATTGGTGGAATCACACTTAAGGCTGGGCCAATATTAGGGATTGCCTCAAGCAGTCCGGCTAAGAAGGCGTTCGCTAAGACTAAGCGCACCCCTAGCAGGGCTAGTACTAGACCACTAACTACGCCAATCACAAGCATATTTAGGCCTGTTCCTGCTAGCCATGCCAGCAATGCCTGCTCGCTTTGGGTGAGAATTGCATTAATGCGAGAGCGGTAAAACGCGGGAAAGAGGCGTACAAAGCCGTTGCGATAGGGCTGGGGATTGATCACCAGCATCACCGTTAGCACAAGAACCAAAAGGGTATTCAACAACACCGCTAAGGTATTGGAAAAAAGGGCAAAGAAGTTATTAAAAATGCGGTCTAGAAACGGCTCCAGTTGAGTGACAAGGCGGTTTAACAAGGGAGTATCATCCAACCCCGTATTCGGTAGCATATGATTCATGTCGTCGAGCCATTGCTCTACCCGTCCCAAGCCCTTGGGAATGAGCACGCCTAACTGCTGTGCTTCTTGGAGAAAGGGGGGAATGATAATTAGAAAGAAGCCAGCAATGAGGAAAAAACTGAGGCTAATACTGATGGCGATCGCCCGACCTCTGCGGAACCCTAAGCGTTGCAAATGCAGTTGGAACCAGTTGAGGGCAGTTGCTAGTACCACCGCCAAAAAAACCAATCMHHGDWACAACTTGCGCTGCCACCCGAGTGGGGCTGGCATCTCCGGGCGTGAGTGCCGAGAGCATCACAAAGAGAGC
>NZ_JAKLTV010000052.1:0-9812 GCF_022698185.1 Synechococcus sp. PCC 6717
TAAAAAATATCCTCTCGACGATGTCATTCACATCGGGTAGGGCTGGAAGCCCCGTACTTCAGTGCGGGGAGGAAAGCTCCTTTAGCAACTTCAGTTGTTTTAGGTTATAATTGTACTGCGGACACCAGAAACGGTTGTTCAAGGCACTGGTAACGGTCGATTGGGGGTGTTGTAAACCACCCCAGAGGCTCGCGGTTGGCTTGCTAACTGCAGGGCTACTAAAAGCTCCCTGCTTTAGCTGGGAGTAGTTTACTACGCACCGGGCTAGTTTCACAGCCCAATCCTTACGCTGGCGTTGGACTGTTAGGTGTTTTCTTCCCAGTTTAAGCCTTGCTTTGGCGCGATTTTTTGACCCCTCTTGTTTGCGAGATAGACGGCGTTGTTCCCGTTTTGCCCTTCACTTTTTGTTTGCAGTTGTTATAGAAGCGAGAAATCGCTGACCACGCTCGTTCTGCCATCGTTGGTCGTGCCAGCGAGTTGAGTTTTTTCGCCCAAGGATACTCTTTGGCTAAAACTCGGCAGTATTTGTTGAGGTCAGCCGTGCGTTTGCCTTGCCCGTCCATCCAGTAGCGAAGCGCTTTGTTGCGAACAAAAAGACCCGTCCGCAGCGCTTGATCGAGCCGCTGATCCTAGTCTTGAGTTCCTTGCAACTTGGCTTTATAGACGAGAATTTTATCTACCAAATCTGAGATAATTGTACCAAAAGTTGATTCTTGACTCCCCTCGACTCGCGCGGGGAGTCCATGTATCCCCCCCCTTCACTATCGTTCATGACGGGGTTTTATCGCGCTCCCGAACCCCCACATGCTGATAAGTTCTGTTGGTGTTAGCTAGAATAAGCCCTAGGGCGTTGTTGATGAGCAGCTATGGCCTTCTTTGGATTCAAAAAATTAACCCTTCCCAGTCCGCAGACTGCCTTGCCTGGGCGCAGTGAGCCAATGCCTATTCCCAAGGCGCATCTAGTCAACGGTCATCCCTTGGCTCCTCCCTATCCCGCAGGCTTAGAACTAGCGTTGTTTGGCATGGGGTGCTTTTGGGGGGCAGAGCGCAAATTCTGGCAAGTGCCCGGTGTGTATGTTACTGCGGTGGGCTATGCTGGTGGTTATACGCCAAACCCCACCTACGAAGAGGTGTGCACTGGGATGACTGGCCACAATGAAGTGGTGCGTGTTGTCTATGACCCGCAACAGGTTAGCTACGAAGCGTTACTAAAGGTGTTTTGGGAGAACCACGACCCCACCCAAGGCATGCGCCAAGGCAATGATGTGGGTACGCAGTATCGCTCTGGGATTTATTACTATTCCCCGGAGCAAAAGGCTCTTGCTGAAGCCAGCCGAGATCGCTACCAAGCTGCTCTGAAAGAAGCGGGTTATGGCCAGATTACGACGGAAATTTTACCCGCCCCTGACTTCTATTTTGCTGAAGCGTATCATCAACAGTATCTCCACCGTCATGTCAATGGCTATTGTGGCTTAGGAGGTACCAACGTGCGCTATGAGCCCAGCACCGGGGCTAGCTCCGTCTGCTAGTCAATCACTTGCCTTAGGGATGCTAAGAGGGTTTGAGCGGTTTGGCTGGTTGCCACGATTTGGCGATCGCGCCGAAATAGAACTGCTCCCACCTGCAATGATCGCGCTACCGAGGTAGAGCAGTGGGTACGCAGGTAGGCAAGGGTGCGCTCGTCAATGCGGTTAGCAATCTGGCTTAAAATGGGTGCTAACTGGTCTGGAGCTTTGGCTGCAAGTAATTGGCACGCCGCTTCTATGGTTGGCGATCGCCAAATTTGCTGGAGTAAGCTGCCTGTAATGCCCGCAAGGGCACAAAATGCTGTGAAGACTTCTTGGCGAGCATCCGCTAAGTGATGATGGGTGTGAAAAATACCCGCCGCTAACTTGATCAGTTTGCCATGGTAGCCTAAGAGCAACAACTGCTGAATATTGTGCTCTGCCGCCGCCACTAACATCGGGCCCAACCAATTGGCAGTCTTGACGCACAATTGCCGGGGAATGTGAAGGGTTTGCGCCACCTGCAGGCCATTTTCGCCAATGCAAAATACAAGGGTTGAGGATTGGGCTGCTTTTGTCGCCAGTTCGGCGAGGTACTGCTCAAGTTGCTCTGGGGCTGTCAAGGGCTGGGCGATCGCCCCGGTACCCAGCAGCGATAAGCCCTCAACAATCCCAAAGGCTGCATTGGAGGTTCGCTGTGCCAATTGCGCCCCCTCCGGCAAAATAATTCTGACCCGAATGGCGCGATCGCTGGGGCAGTAGAATTCTAGATTTGTGGTTAACAGCAACTTGGCGTAACGGTAGATTGCTGCTTCTCCTGTGGCTTGGTGGCGGCCAATGCCGACCCCCCCCTCAAGGTGAATCCGTGGCTGAGTCGTGGCATCTGCCCAAGTCACCCATGCCCAAACAGGAGTCTGCCGCGTAATATCTAGGGGATCACTGGGTTCGCTGTAGGTAATGGCAAGAGCCTGTTGAGGGTCTAGGCAAGCTCCTTGGGCAATGGTAAACGTTTCGCAGCGATTGGGGTTCAGCAAGGCTAAGGTGACTGCTGACGGGCAAGTACCCTCGGTTAAACACCGCAGAGCAGCAACAGCGGCCGCTGCTGCAAACACAGGTAAGGTATAGCCCACAGCGGTTGCCAAATAGCCCTACGACGTCAACTGTGCCAAACTTGTCTGGACGGCTTCAACCACCGCTTGGGCACTATCGGTTTGCATTTGCTCTAGTATCTGTTTGGCGTCGGCGGTGCCAATCTGGCCGAGGGCGATCGCCAACCGATGCCGCMCCTGCCAGTCAGGATAATCCACA
This sequence comes from Synechococcus sp. PCC 6717, assembly GCF_022698185.1. Classification (NCBI taxonomy): domain Bacteria; kingdom Bacillati; phylum Cyanobacteriota; class Cyanophyceae; order Synechococcales; family Synechococcaceae; genus Synechococcus; species Synechococcus sp. PCC 6717. Next base: position 2,814 of record NZ_JAKLTV010000052.1, read on the forward strand.
AAGGGGCGCAGTACGTCCAAGATGTCTGGTTGCCTAAGTTCGCCAAGGGAACCAATCGCCGCCAACATCACCAGTTCTTGCGAGCTATTCAAGGCTTCTTTGAGCAAGGTAACCGCGGCTGGATTAGCCAAGGCCCCTAGGGCAGCAACAATACTAAACTGTAACAGCCAGTCATCCGTACTGTGGTAAGCCGTTTCTAAGTCCTCGAGGGCAAAGGGAAGTTGCAGCGCCGCCATAGCGTCTGCGGCAGCAGCCCGCACATCCGTTTCACTGTCATGGAGCAGGCGATCGCGCAGCAACTCTTGAGTTTGGGTAGGGTTGACGTGACCTAGAGTGGCTAACTGACTCACCGCTGCGTAGCGAATCCGGGCGTTAGCATCTTGGATGAGGGGTTGGACCAAGGGAAAGGCAACCTCCGGCTCTAGGGAGCGCAACTGGTTCAGTCCCTGTAGGCGATCGCCCACATCTGCTGATGCTAAGAGTTGCTGAATCGTGGTTGTGTCCACCCCAATTACCTCAACCTATTCCCTTGATCCTACTGCGGTTAGTGACCCGCGCCAAGAGAGCCACTCGGCACCATTCGCCTGTTTGAGGTTTAGGCAAAGAACGATGCGCATCCAACTTGACCCCGACATCAACGTTGAAGACCTGATGAGGGGTAGGTTTTATCAATTTGAATGGCGGTGATGCTAGGGTTTGTGGACAGGTAAGTGAGCACATCCTCAGCGCTCATCAGTCGCTTGAGCGTGACTTGACCAATGGTGGATTCTGGATTAGGGTGGCTGGGTTTGACCTCAACCATCACCACAATTTCTTCCACTTGGTACAGCCACAACTTTTCAGACCCTTCGAGAATATACAGACAGGTGTGGGTAATCACGGGTGAGCGCCGCCATGCCTGCACATCCCATAGCCCTTGGGGTTCCCAAACACGACCAATTTGCCAGCCATCGGTGAGGAAAAAATACTTCATGCCATGGGTTGTGCTGACTCAGTCCCTTGGGCGTTACGGGTTGCCGCTGGTGGCTCTTCGGGTTCCATCGAGTTAAAGCAGGCCGCAGCAATTAGTAAAAAAGGAGTGCCCGGCACAAGGGGCAGGATAAACCCTACCACGCCAATCATGCTAAACAAGACGCCTAAAATCATCCGAGCGGTATTACGAATACGTTTAGTCACAGGCAAACCTTTGAAAACAGTGCAGGAGTTATGTCGTTCACCCCTCTATATTGCCGCAACTTAAGCACAACTGTGACGATGCTGATGCCACTGCCACGCATGAGCGATGATCTCTTCGATGTCGGCATACTGGGGCTGCCACCCGAGAATACGCCGGGCGCGATCGGCATTGGCCACAAGACGAGCCGGATCCCCAGCGCGGCGATCGCTGTGCTGGACTGGAATATGACAGCCAGTAACTCGTGCTGCCGTGTCAATCACTTGCCGCACCGAAAACCCCTGACCATTCCCAAGATTCAATACGTTTGACTCCCCCCCTGCCAGCAAATACTTCAACCCCAACACATGGGCATAGGCAAGATCGCTGACGTGGATATAGTCGCGGATGCAGGTACCATCGGGGGTAGGATAATCAGTGCCATAAATGTTAATGTGGGGGCGCCGTCCCAGAGCAGTCTGTAGCACCAAGGGAATGAGATGGGTTTCGGGATGGTGATCTTCGCCAAGGCGGCCGTGGGGATCTGCACCCGCTGCATTAAAGTAGCGGAAAATCACATATTTAAGGCCATAGGCACGCTCCATATCCGCCAAGATCTGCTCCACCATCCACTTCGAGCGACCGTAGGGGTTAATGGGGGCACAAGGATCGGTTTCCTCAAGGGGGAGGCGCTGCGGCAACCCATAGACCGCAGCGGTGGAGGAAAAGACGATGGAGGGAACTTGAGCCGCCACCATCGCCTGCAACAGGGTCAGTGTACCGTTCACATTATTTTTGTAGAAGCGATCGGGAAAGCGTACCGACTCCCCCACTTCGATATAGGCAGCAAAGTGCAGGACTGCGGCAATCGAACGGCTGTGAAATACCTGATCTAACAGGGGGCGATCGCCAATATCCCCCACAATGAGTTGAGCGTTTAGAACTGTTTCCACCAGATCCCGATGGCCGCGCTCTAAATTATCTAGAATCAGAACTTCAAAGCCGGCCTGTTGCAGGGCGAGAACAGCATGAGCGCCGATGAAACCTGCGCCACCGGTCACTAGAACTAAGGGTTGTGCCATAGAGGGTCTGTTAGACTAGGAAAGCAGTGACATATCTTGCCATGACCAGCGACTTGCAAACTGAAATTGCTTACGAAGTCAGGCGGCGGCGTAATTTTGCAATCATATCTCACCCTGATGCGGGGAAAACCACCCTCACCGAAAAACTGCTCCTCTACGGTGGCGCAATCCACGAAGCGGGAGCGGTCAAAGCCCGGCGAGCACAGCGTCAAGCCACCTCCGACTGGATGGCGATGGAGCAGCAGCGGGGGATTTCCATCACCTCAACGGTGCTCCAATTTGACTACCAAGGCTATCAAATTAACCTACTGGATACCCCGGGTCACCAGGATTTTAGTGAAGATACCTATCGCACCTTGGCGGCTGCCGATAACGCAGTGATGCTGGTGGATGCGGCCAAGGGACTCGAACCCCAAACTCGCAAGCTCTTTGAAGTATGCCAGTTGCGCGGCCTGCCCATTTTTACGTTTATTAACAAGCTGGATCGCCCAGGGCGTGAACCGCTGGAACTCATCGACGAAATTGAGCAGGAATTGGGGTTAATTCCCTATCCAGTGAATTGGCCGCTGGGAATGGGCGATCGYTTTTGCGGTGTCTATGACCGCCTCAAACGCAACATTCACTTTTTCGAGCGCAGCAGCCATGGCTCTCGGGCAGCAATCGAGACCATTCTTGCTTTGGGAGAGTCTGCCATTGATGCCTACATTGAATCCTATCGCCTAGAGTACAACCACCTCAAAGACGAGCTAGAACTACTCGATGGCGTAGGAGCCGAACTGGACTTAGGGTTAGTCCATCAGGGGAAAATGACCCCCGTGTTTTTTGGCAGTGCGATGACGAACTTTGGGGTGCGCCTCTTTCTGGAGCACTTTTTGACCTATGCGCTCCCCCCTGCGGCCTACCGCAGCGATCGCGGCCTCATTGACCCCAACCATGAACAGTTCAGTGGCTTTGTCTTTAAGCTCCAAGCCAACATGGATCCCAAACATCGCGATCGCGTTGCCTTTGTGCGCGTGTGCAGCGGCAAATTTGAGAAAGACATGACTGTCTGCCATGCCCGTACTGGTAAAACTATTCGCCTCTCTCGCCCCCAAAAACTCTTTGCCCAAGGCCGTGAGTCATTGGAAACCGCCTATGCTGGCGACGTGATTGGCCTGAATAATCCGGGGATGTTTGCCATTGGCGACACCCTCTACACGGGCACCAAGTTGGAATACGAGGGGATTCCCTGTTTTTCACCGGAACTGTTTGCCTACCTGCGCAATCCCAATCCCTCTAAATTCAAATCCTTTCAAAAAGGGGTCAGTGAATTACGGGAGGAAGGTGCAGTGCAGATTATGTACTCCACGGATGAATCTAAGCGGGATCCCATTCTAGCTGCCGTCGGCCAACTCCAGTTTGAGGTAGTACAGTTTCGGCTTCTGAACGAGTACGGTGTTGAAACCCGCCTTGACCCTCTGCCCTACACCGTCGCGCGTTGGGTACTTGACGGTTGGAACGCTCTAGAGGCCGCAGGACGCATCTTTAATGCGGTGACAGTTAAGGACAGTTGGGGTCGCCCAGTGCTACTGTTCAAAAACGAGTGGAACCTACAGCAGGCGATCGCCGATCATCCAAAGCTGCGCCTGAGCGCGATCGCCCCCCTAGCCAGTGCGGTTTCCGTCTAGCCTACTTATGAGTAGCGTCTATACCCGTCCCCTAGCACGGTTGATCGAACAGTTGCAGCGCCTACCGGGCATTGGCCCTAAAACAGCCCAACGCTTGGCACTCTACCTTGTTAAACGACCGGAAGCAGACATCCAAGCCCTCGCCCAAGCTCTCTTGGAGGCCAAACAGCAGGTGGGACTGTGTTCTGTGTGCTTTCATCTGTCTGCAGAACCCGTGTGCGATATTTGTGCTTCCCCCCAGCGTGATGATCAAACCATCTGTGTGGTGGCCGACTCGCGAGATGTCATCGCCATTGAAAAAACCCGCGAATATCATGGGAAATACCACGTTTTAGGGGGATTGATTTCCCCCATGGAGGGCATCACCCCCCAACAGTTGCACCTGCAACCTCTCATTCAGCGCGCCAGCCAAGCCAACGTCAAAGAAGTCATCTTGGCGATTAACCCCAGCATTGAGGGTGAAACGACGACCCTCTATATTGGCCAGCTGCTGCGACCCTTTGTCACCGTCACCCGTATTGCCTTTGGCCTACCAGTGGGGGGCGACCTCGACTACGCCGATGAAATGACGCTGGCTCGTGCCCTCGCCGGTCGGCGCGAAATTGAATGGCACTAGCAAACCTTAGTGCGCTCCCTGTAATCGTCGCAATGCAGCCACAATTTGGTGTACCGCCCGCTTGAGCTGTTCCACTTCGGCATGGAGTCTCTGATTTTCAGCCTCTAGGGCAGCCAAACGAGCCTCATCACCACCACTAGGGGGAGTCGCTTGCAGTTGTGCCACCGCCGCTTGGAGTTGCGCAACGGTGTCTGCATCCCCCACAGGCTTGGCCTTGAACTCCTCGAAGGCCGTTTCTAGCGCTGCGAGTTTTGCGTAGATAGGGGATAGATCGACACTCCCGCTGGCTACCGTCTCAGAAGCCGGAGCAGCAGCTTTGACCGGCCTAGCTTTGCGTGCCTTGCGAAACGCTTCTTGAATGGCAGCTTCTAATTCTTCACGCTCAAACGGCTTTTCAATGAACTCAAACCACTCAAAGGGTTCCTGTAACTTTTCCGTAACCTCCTCTTTACGACCCGACATAATCACAAGGGGAATGGCTCCCAGCAGACCCGTCTTCGCCAGTTCTTGATAGACTTCCCAGCCGCTGACTCTTGGCAGCAGAAAGTCCAGCATAATGAGGGTCGGGTCAGACTGTTCAATGAGTTGCAAACCCTCACGGCCATCCTTCGCTTCCAAAATTTCGTAGTCGCCCTCCGGTAACATGTCGCGGACGCGCAACCGAATAACTTTACTGTCGTCAATGACAAGGACTTTTTTGCTGGTCACGGAAACACTCCATCCTTAGACGAGACGTTGTGAATAGAGGGCAGCAAGGTGGAATGTTTGCCCACCATGATGTGATTCCAACCTTAGCATAGCCTTGGGACAACCTGAGACAGTGTTAACTGTCATACTAATATGGGCATAGCACTTATTTTATCTGTTTTTATTTTTAGCCGTAACAACGACCTATGCGCCATCTCTCTGCAATCAGTTGCTTGCAACTATCTTTGCGTATCCTATCAAACGAAAACACCGCTAAGGATGCTTAACAACAATTAACGATAGTGCCTCGTCGTGTCATAGAAGCAGTCGTTGTCAGTTTTCTAGAAGTTTTCAGGCATGGGGGCGGGTTGTACCCTAAAGGTTTGACTTGTATTGCCGCGTTGCACCTCAAGGGTAATGGTTTGACCCGCTTGAGTTTGCTCAACAATGGTTTGAACTTGCTGGGGGGTGGGCTGATTCACATCGTTGATTTTGGCGATCCAATCCCCTGCCTGCAGTCCTGCTTGGGCGGCGGGAGAGTTAGCCATCACATCCGTAATCAGCGTGCCTTGGGTTGTCTCAAGGTTCCAGTCTGGGCGTTCTTGGCGAATGCGCAGGGCTAGTTCAGGGCTGAGGCGCACCATGCGAATTCCAAGGTAAAGATGCTGGGCGCGCCCTGTGGTGATTAACTGCTCGGCAATTCGATAGGCGGTGTTGATGGGGATGGCAAACCCCAGCCCTTGGGCTTGGGAGATCACGGCAGTGTTGACACCAATGACTTGGCCAGCGGCATTGAGCAGTGGTCCACCGGAGTTGCCCGGATTAATAGCGGCATCGGTTTGAATGAAACTAACGCGCTTGTCGGCAGCGCCAATTTCGTTACTGCCGCGACCAGTGGCACTGATAATCCCTGCGGTAACCGTATTACTCAGACCTAAGGGATTGCCGATGGCGATCGCCCACTCCCCCGGGACTAGATTATCGGAGTTACCTAGGGGAACCGTGGGTAAATTCTCTGCCGGAATTTCCACCACCGCCACATCCGTGAGGCGATCGGTGCCGAGCACCTTGCCATCAAATTCACGGCCATCGGGCAAGGTGACGCGCACAATACTGGCATTTTCAACGACATGGGCATTGGTCATGACCTTGCCACTGGCATCGAAGATAAAGCCAGAGCCTTGCCCTTGGCGCACAGGAGCGTCCGGTTCAGGCATTGGGTTAAAAAAACTATCTTGTTTATTACTCGGGAGTTCTAAGGTGTCGATACTCACCACAGCCGCTCCTGCATCGCTCACGACCTTGGCAATGAAGTTTTGGGTGCTGTTATTCCCCTCGCCCACACTGACGAAGGGGCTGGAGCCATGACCTGTGGAGCCAAGAGGCTCTGGCACCGCCTGCCGCAGCGGGCAACCTGTCAAATTCAGCAGGGCGATCGCCCCTAAACCTAACCAAAAGAAACGTTGCATCGTCAAAACTAGAGTAGGATTATCTCCACTCTAATTCTCTCCTTAGACACCTGCTAGAGATGGGAGGACGTTGGCAGTCACATCGGGTAGGGCTGGAAGCCCCGTACTTCAGTGCGGGGAGGAAAGCTCCTTTAGCAACTTCAGTTGTTTTAGGTTATAATTGTACTGCGGACACCAGAAACGGTTGTTCAAGGCACTGGTAACGGTCGATTGGGGGTGTTGTAAACCACCCCAGAGGCTCGCGGTTGGCTTGCTAACTGCAGGGCTACTAAAAGCTCCCTGCTTTAGCTGGGAGTAGTTTACGGGATAGTAGTAGTACTGCTTA
>NZ_JAKLTV010000053.1:0-9164 GCF_022698185.1 Synechococcus sp. PCC 6717
ACGTGGGCAAATCGCCTCGGTTGTCTTTGCTTCCACTATAAGAATCAATTCTCCCGCAACATCGGTATAATCTTCAACCTCAATTCCAGGTAGGTTGAGTAGATCAGTTAGAAGTAGCTGCATATCTCAGATTTCGTATAGCATGTTACATTAGCATACCAAGTCCGATAGACCCGAGTTTGCTGGTTAATCTCAGTGGCTGCAATCTTAACTACATAGTTACCCTAAGCACGTCACATGGACTAACTCTTAATGGCCAGTGCACACCAGTAGGGTGGATGGTCAGAAAAGCGAATATCAGTAAAACCAGCATTAGTTAGCATTTCATTAATTTCAAATCGACTAAAGCGCTGCTCTAATTGTGTTCCAAATCGATCTAGGGCATCATTTCTCATTACATAAAATGGTTTATCACGGTAATACGCTAATGGCCAAGAATCAGGTAGTAAGCGCAAGTAATCTAAAAGCAATGCCATTCTTGCCAATGGCCAATAGATAAATATACTTATAATTTGACTAATGAAAAAGCGCAAAATATAAGGTAAGCGAGATACTAAGCGACGTATCCAGTCACTACACCGCCATAAAATTTGATAAATAAAGCAACGGTTATCAAATGCGTAGTAAACATAAATTAAACATGGAGCACCTTTTTTAAGCTTAGCAGCGATACTATCAATACCTGCTGCTGGATTAGGCATATGGTGAAGAACGCCAAGACAAAATGCAAAATCTAGAGATTCATTTTCTATAGGTAAGTCTTCAATAGAAGAGTTAATAAAGCTAACATTTGTAATATCTTTGAGGTTTATTTTAGCAATTTCTAAGGCCTCTGGACTAGCGTCAACTAGAATGAGATGACCAACCCGTTGAGCTACAAATTTAGACCAACGACCACTACCACAACCTAAATCTGCACATATAGCTCTAGGTGGTAATCTTGACCAGTCAAGTAAAGAAAAATAATCCGAAAACATTTGCTCTAATACTTTCTCGTTGAAGTTTCTGTAAGTGAATCTAGACCACTCATCACCAAAACCACGAACAACTTCAGAATCTATATTTTATGTAAGTTCTTAGCCTCGGGCATACCTTTATTCACACCTTCTATTCAAATATTAAAAACTCAATAGCAGTTGCATTATTTAACTATTTAAATGATTTGATTAGCTGAATTTTAATTCTGAAATTCAGAGATTTGCGAAATTTGATCAATCTAATGAGTCTATACATTAACTTAATACCGTCTTTGATGATTAGCAAGTACTAACTCTAACAAGTGGACAAACTTTGGGGCAGTAACCTGTAAGCAATAGTATTGCTCAACTCTCTGACGACCTGCTTCTCCCATTTGAATACGTAGCTCAGTGTCTTCAATTAAAGTTTTAAGGGTACAAAACCACTCTTCATGGGTTGAAGCTAAAAATCCCGTTACACCGTGGATGACAATTTCAGTATTTACTCCGACAGGGGATGCAATGACAGGCAAGCCGCAGGCCATATACTGAATTAACTTCAGACCACACTTGCCCCGTTCCCACGGCTCATTAGGTAAAGGCATAATGCCAATATCGCACTCCAGCAGTTCGCTGACTTCTGTTGCTTCTGTCCAAGGGCATATATTGACAGTAACGCTAGGAATACTTGTTGAGCGACCACCAATTACATGTAATTCAATCGGACACCTAAGCGCTACGCTTTCTAAAGCTAGATTGATCTCTTGCAGGTAGTGCTCCGTTTTTGGAGTACCAATCCAAGCAATTTTCACAGTCTTAGCTTTAGTATGTTTTTTTATGCTTTTATATTTTTCCAAATCAATAGTAGTTGGAAGAATTTCCACCCATGGGGCACCAACTTTCAATGCATATTCAGCAAGGTAAGAATTACCAACTGTTACTAAGTCTGCACATCGCATAACAGAAGCAATTTTAGAGCCAAGTATATGCCTAATTATCCTTAATTGATGGCAATCATATTGATGAAAAAGAGCGTCATCATAATCAACAATTATAGGAATATCTAAGTTTTTAATAAAACTCTCAAAAATTGCAGGGAAATAAGGAAATATTTCTTTCTCAATTATCAGAATATCGAAATTTTTTAATTTTATTAAAATTAGTAGGCGCTTAAAAAATGACTGCAAAGCATCCAAGTATTTTAGAAAACTACCCTGGTATAGATGAGTAACATAATTTTGATTAAATAATTCCGCTGTATGGCAGGTAAAACCAGCTTTTTCTAGCCTTTCATAGTACTGAAAGAACCGATATCGGCTGCTAGCTCCGCAGCGGTCATATTTTGTGAGAAATAAAATTTTCATCACTTGTTTTCAAATTGAGAGTAGATTTGCTTATATTTTTTAATTCCTTCTTCAAGAGAGAAATATTTTTCTGCTGTGTAACGACATCGCTTACTTAACTCACTATCATTTAATAAGTCAATTATATTATTTACAGCTTCAACCATTGATAAATCATCAAAATTCCTGAGAACTACTCCTACTTTTTCAGTTTCTATGATTTCTGTCATATCACCAATGCCGTCATTAGTAACGCATGGAAGGCCACAAGCTAACAGTTCTCCGAGTTTAGTAGGGCTTGAAGCAATTTTAGAGTAAGCAGGCTTGGCAAAAAATATTACCAAGTGCATTTCAGCATACTTTTGGGGGATGGAAGATGGTAATACAGACTCAATCGAAAAGCTATCAGGGCTTATCTGTTCTTGTTGTATTTTCTGGTTTATATAATCATGCTCTCCTTTATTAAGAATTTTGAAAAAACAGCCACTACTGTTTTTATTTTGAAGGTATTTAAAGAACTTTATTGCTGTATCAAAGAGATACCGTCCACTAGCCGCACCAACATAGCCAACTATTAGTTTGTTTTTGTTTAAATATAGTTTTTCTCTATTAATTTTAAAAAGATTTAAATCAGTACATGTAGTAATATGATATATAGATAAGTTTTTATTTTTTAAATATGTAAATTTATTGATTTCATTAATTGCTGCTTTTGTTAGAGAAACAACTGAATCTGCATTCAAAAGAAATTGCTTTTCAAACCACTTGGCTGTTAAATATAAAAAGCTATCTTTTGCCCAAAGATCAGCGTCAACACGTTCATCAGCCCAAAAGCCGCGCATATCAAAAATGAATTTTATACCTAGAATTTTTCTTAATGCTAGCGCAATAACTGAAGGTACATAACTTCGGGCATGGACAATTTTAATACGTTTGATAAGCACTAACATAAAAGCAATAAGCAAGCCTTGCACTATATCAAAGCTGGTCGCTAAAGCTGTAGGTGATTTGTGGTATTTTAGCGGTATCCAATGAATCTGTTTTGCCCTTACTTGCTTTTTTAGACGATCTCGTTCTGTGTCGTTGTCCCAATCATGGCTTTTCTCAAAGCTAAGAATATAGATTTCATAGGAGCTACTTAACCCCTCAAGGTAACGTAAAACTTGAGACTGGCCTAGTGGCTCTAACAACCCATCGTAGGTAATATAAAGAATTCTAGTACTCATCTGGAAACATTACTGATAGATATTGCTTTGCGATTTTCTCGACACTAAAATCTGCTGCTCGTTGCTTTAAGAAATTAGGATCGGGAGGATTAGTCAGCGTTTCTAGCATGGCAGCAGCAAGGGCATCAGCATCTCCAACAGATACCAGCTTACCATATTTACCATCCTCAAGAATTTCTCTTGGACCACTTGGACAATCCGTAGAGATAACTGGCAAGCCACACGCTAAAGCTTCAACAATAACATTACCAAAGCCCTCATGGTCCGATGAAAGTACGAATAGATCAGCTGTGTGGTAAAAAGGTGCAGGATTTGCATGAAATCCTGCAAAAATAATTTTATTGATTATTTTTAGTTCTTCTGCAAGTGAGCATAATTCTTTCTCTAGATGACCCCTTCCTACTAACATTAAGCAGCTTTGTGGTAAAGAAAGTTTAGCAAAAGCATACAATAAGAGTGCATGATTCTTTGGCTCTTTTAAGGTTCCAACGCTAAGAATTCGCTGCCCTCTAGGTCTCTGCCAAAGAAACTCAGCATACTTTAGTTCCTGCTCTGTTGGATAATTAAGCAAGCGTAGTGGGTTATTTATTACACTGATGTGTTCTACCGGAAGTTTCGCTAAAGCACTCATGTCCTGAGCGACACCCCGTGAAACAGCAATACGAGCATCAGCAAGGCGATATCCTATAATACTTGATAACTTAAGTAAAAATCTATGCTTCTTACCCCAGTCTTTATATTGTTGACTTAAGATAGAGTGTTCTGAAACAATGATTTTTGTATTTACTTTAGGAAATAGCTTTACTAGGGGAGCAATAACAGTAAGTGGCCACATTGCCACTAAAAGAATATCAGGTTTTTTATCTCTTAAATATTTTACTAAAGGAAATATAATGTTTCGAAAATTAGATATATCTAATGACGTTATTGGACACTGAATTTGTGCTTCTTCTAAAAATTCACCCTTGGCAGAGCAAACCAAATACTCAACAGCAAATCCTTGCTCAATAAAACTTTTGCCCAACTGAATCATAACTTGTTCAGCGCCTCCACCTCGGAAGTCAGGTAAAAGAATACAAATCAATTTGTAATTTTTATATATCTGCTGTTTGTGCTCAAAATCATTCATAATGGCATCTCCTCGATATCCATGAAGGTGCAGGACAGGAATTATATAAGCTTATCCGGTATCCTGCTTGAGGGCAAGGACATCAGCATGGGTATCGGGAACATCACCGGGTTGTAGGGGCAAGAGGTTCAATTGTGCTTTTTTACTAAGATAGGTTTCTAGAAGCTTAATATAGCGTAGCAGCTCCACTGGCGTGTGAGCAGCGATGTTGTACACTCGCCACGGGGCAAGGCTGGTTGCCGGATGCGGGGCATAGCCATCCCACTGGGGATTGGAGGTGACAGGACGATCCAGCGCACGAATAATGCCTTCAACAATGTCATCAATATCAATATAGGTAAAATCCCGCCGATACTTGCCATAGTTAAACACTGGCAATGGTTCATCATTGTAGACAGTGAGAATATACGTTTAAGACATTATCTTGCTCGGTTGCACTGGGAAACATTGTGCTATTCCAAATCCGTAGGGATGTTAAGGTGTTCTATTCGTTTACTAATTTAGTATTTGAAGTTTCAAAAAGTACCTGTTCCCCTCTAGTTCATGGCTCCATTCAGCAGCGCCATTAATTGTTAGTTCATTGATGCTCACTCCCGTACCACTACTCCTAAGAGATCTGTGGTGAAGAAAGATTCTTGTAAGGCGCGGCGCACGTTCATTGGGGATGACTGATGCAGCTTCAGCACTAATAGTGTTTTATCTACAACCGCTGACCATAGCTTTGCATCCACAGCGCTTAGCAGGGGTGGTGTATCTACAATTACCCAATCAAAGCGGTCGGCGATCGCCCCCATGAAACGGGTGAGCGACCCATGGCTGAGGAGGTGCACTGGGTGCTGTCGCAGTTGACCAGCCGTGAGGATGGTTAAACCGATCTGTGGCGCAAGGCGATCGCTGGCTTCTCCCTGCGCTAACAGATCCGCTAAACCTTGGCCATCATTTAAGCCAAGATAGCGATGTAGAGCAGGTCGCCGCAAGTCCCCATCAATGAGTAAGACGTTTTTGCCGGTGGCAGTAGCCGCCAAGGCCAGATTGAGGGCAACACTGGTGCGACCTTCACCATGGCTAGGGGAAATAATAGCAAGGGAGCGACCATGGCCTGCTAGCGCTAAGTTGGCGTAAAGATGATGGAACGCTTCTTGTACCTGTTCGTAATCGCCGATCGCTGGCAGCACTTGGGTCACCCGCCATGCCACATTACCAATCTTCGCTATCTGCTCGAGGCGGATGTTCGGTTGTCCTTCCGCTGTGGGGATACGCCCCAGTAGGGGCAACTTAAGGGTAGCCTGAACCTGTTCGGCACTGCTAAAGGTATTGTCAAGGGCATCTGCAATGACAACTGCCAGAACGCCTACAGCAAGGCTGGCGATCGCCCCGAGGAGCAGTAAATGCAGTCGCGAGACCGTTGGGATGACGGGAGTATTGTCAATATCTGAGAGGAGCTGCCATGCAAAATTGTCTTGAGCAAGTTGTAATTGCACCGCTTGCCGCGCCTTATTCAACCCCTCAAGGGAGTGATGAGCCGTGCGGATGCGGTTTTCAATGCGACCCAGTTTTGGTAATTGGCTGCTTAACTGCTGTAATTCCCTAGCGATCGCCGCTTGGGGCGTTGCCAGTTCCGCATCATAGCGCTGTTGGGTGTCGTACTCAATCCATGCCATCAAATAGTTGGTAATCAACGTTTGGGAGACAGCTCCCTGAAACCCCAGAGCGGTAGGATTCTCAACCCGATACTGCTCACCAATCACCTCAGCCGCAATGGTTTGCAATTGTGCCACCAGAGCATTGCGCTGCTCCTCAAGGGCAAGGAGAATGGGAGTCCCTTCGCGGAAAATAGCCAGATTTTCAGCAATTTGCCGATCCACGTCCTGAATCTGCGCCAGTTGCTGTTGATAGGCGGGGGATGCGCTTAAGTTAGCAGCCGCTAGGGCTTCAGCGGGAGTCATGTTTAGCTGTTGTTGGAGCCCTTGAAAGCGGCCGTAGGCTTCTACAGCCTTGAGACGCGCTGCTTGCCGCAAGGAGTGGATTTGGCGATATTGCTCCGTCAATAGACGCATCTGTTCCGATGGTTGCAGACTGGCTCCAGTGGGTTGCGCCGCCTGCAAGTCCCGTTGCAGTTGCTCTAGCTCCGTGAGGTACTGTTCAATATCTTTGTTGATTTGGCTGAGGGTGCGTTCCAGGTGCTGGTGGCGATCGCGCTGGCCGTAAGCCATAAATGTCTCTGCCAAGGCGTGCAGCACTGCACTCACCCGCTCCGGATCGCGATCGCGATAGGTAACCTCAAGCACTTTCGCTGGCTCTGCTTCTGTAGGACGCACCGGGCGAATTGTGAGCCGCTGACTCAGATCATGGGTAGAAGTCTGCATCTGCTCAGCCACCGGCGCAAGGACTTTATCGCTCCCAAGCACAACAATTTGCGTCTCCACATCCGACTGTGTAGGTATCGGTGGCGGTAAAGCAGGCTGAGATTCCGGCAGAGTGCCTGCTATCCCTTCTGTAGCAGCAGCCGGCGAGTCAGGTAGAGTAGTTCTAGTGGGTTCAACCAGCAGCCGAAAACGCGCTTCATAGGATGGTGGGTTCAGTACCACGTACGTGACTGTGGCCAAGAATGATACTAAAACGGTTCCGGACAGCAACCGCCAGCGCTGCCTACAGCGATCCAAGAATGAATGCCGCCCCCCATTCGCCAACGCCCCCTTTGCACTTGGCAGCGGCATAGGGTGGGGCAGCTTGCCCTTTACCACCCGTAAATTAGGTACCTTTTGGGGCAATGGCATCAGTCACTACTAATCCAATAGATTGATGATAATGCCTAACGTTCCCAACGCGCCTAGAGGCCGCAAAGCATTCCCCACTGCATCCCCAAATTGAGTCAAGCCCGACCGCTCCACCACAATCACATCTCCCTGCTGCAAGACCGGATTGCTATTCGCGCTAGGCTGCGCTGCCATACTAAAGGGAATCCGACGACGGCTCACTGTTCCATCCCGATTCAGACGCACGAGGGTGATGCGGGAGGTGTTGGCTCGCTGAACGTTAAACCCACCAGCGGCACCAATCCCTTGGGTCAGGGTAGCATTGGCAGGTACCTGCACTAACCCAGGCTTGAGCACCTCTCCCACCACCTGGACATTGATCACTTGGGGGGAAAAGGTGGCGGAGGCGACTCGCACCGCTTCAGCCGCATTCACAGTGGTCGCCTTGGGAATCACAATCACATCATCACTGCGCAGCGTAATATCTTGGGTGGCATCGCCAGATTGGATTAATTCCCAAAGATTAATTTTGGTGACGGCTGTTTGACCGTTTCCCAGTTGGCGGCGTACCTCAATATTGCGAATATCCGCATCTTGGGTAATTCCCCCTGCTTGTGTGAGAGCATGGCTCAGGCGTGGCCATGTCAACCCCCCAGACAAATTCATGGTGTCGCCTAGACCCGCGCCAGCAGACACGGATACCCCAGTAAGCGGCACAATATAACTGCCCGGTCGGCTCACCTCACCCGCCACAAGAATTTTCATGGGTCGGGGCGTTTGCAAAGACACGGTTACTGCTGGAAAACGCATGACTTTACTATACGCATTGAGGATCACCTGCTCCGCTTGTGGCACCGTGAGTCCCTCCACCACCAACCGCCCCGCTAGGGGTAACACAACAGAGCCATCAAGGTTGACTGTAAACTGTTTTTGATTCGTCACACTCGAGGGGAGGTTGACCACTTCCACAAACAGAATATCGCCAGCACCTAAGATATAGTCAGCAAGGGGATTGACGCCAAAGTTGTAGGTCGTTGGCGTGATAGGAGCCATTTGAGCCATTGTGGGGCGAGCCATCAGCGGGGTCAGGGTGAGTATGCCAGCGATCGCCAACGGTGTTGTTACTTGCTGCAGCATATTGAAGCGTAGGTGCCCCATCAACGTCTCCTCCTCATTAGTGCCCTTCGTTGGCACAACGCGCCCTCCAAAAACTCTTTTATCATATCTCTCGTTCCATCGTTGATTAGTGTCTTGAACTGCTCCTTAGATGGGATTGCTGCCCTTCAAGCAGTATGGGAACCGACCACAGGAACCACTGAAGACTTCCGCTGCCTAGTGGTTAACCCAGTCATTGCCCAGATGCTCAGTCGGGATCGCGATGAATTTAGTGGGACGCATGGGGTTTCGTGAACTGAACCCCGCCCTAGAAGGGCGAGGCTTCTACCCCGGTTAGGGGCTTAATTCCGGGTTCCCCGGTAAAAGACGAACCGCCTCTTGCAGGATATTCCATGCAGCGGTCACGTCGCGAACATGCTGCCTTCCGCACGATGGGCACCTCCACTCTCGGTCACTGAGCGTCAAATTGTCGTTCAGTGACCCGCAATCCCAGCAAAGCTTGGTGGACGGGAACCAGCCCTCAATGAATTGAACGGCAGCTCCGTACCACTTGCCCTTATAGGTGGTGTAGACGTGCAGCGCTCGGATACAGATTATCTACGGCGCTTTGGAGTGACTGTGAATTGGGGTATAGATCG
>NZ_JAKLTV010000054.1:0-2500 GCF_022698185.1 Synechococcus sp. PCC 6717
TCGACCAGAACGGAAACACGGTCGATTGTCCTAAGTTTTTAAGACGTAGTGAACGGAGGTTAAAGCAACATCAACGCAGATTAAGTCGGAAGTTCAAGAAAGGGGCGAAACCTCAATCCAAGAACTACCACAAGCAAAGAAAGCGACTAGGCAAAGTACATCTGAAAGTTCAACGCCAGCGTAAAGACTGGGCAATCCGATCTAGGCACGGTGCGTGGTGGCATCTCACGATGTCGTGGCGTATGAAGACTTGCAGGTGAAGAATCTAGTTAAGAATCATCATCTTGCCAAATCCATCCATGATGCTRGCTGGTCTCAATTCACTGAATGGCTVGACTACTACGGTAAGGTATGGGACAAGGCAGTAGTCAGCGTGCCGCCGCAGTACACCACGCAGGATTGCAGTAACTGTGGGCATAGGGTCGTGAAAACCTTATCCACTAGAACCCATAGTTGTCCTAAGTGCGGGTTTGAGTTAGACAGAGACCAGAACGCGGCTCTGAATATCTTGAAAAAGGGGCTAAGCATCTTGGGGATGGAATGGCAAAACAGTACCCAAGGGCATTGGGGAACTGGGGAGAAATCCCAAACGACTGGGGAGACAAGCACCTCTGCTATGGATGGGAAACCTGAAATGGTAAGTGCTGTCGCTGAACTAGTAACAAGAATCCCCTGCCTTTAGGCATGGGGAGTATGTCAAGATAGGTTCACAATCAAGTAGGGTGCTTCAAACTTTCCGCCCTGCACAGGTTTTCCCTTAAGGCTGGGGGGCAGTTCAATGTGGCGGCGTTGGTCTCCTGCCTCGACCGTTAACTCACCGCTAAACTCACTGAGCTTTACTTGCTCCTTGCGAAACCCGGGCAGAAAAATACGTACCTGCTGTTGCACCTCATCAAATTCGTGGGGAGCAGGGGCACTCGCTAGGTTGTTAAAGTCAGGCAAGCTGGGTACAAGGGACTGCCAAGCTCTAAGGTCGGTCGGGAGGGTTGAAATCCGTAACGGTGCAAAGGCTTGATTGACATCAGGGGTTGCCTCTCCCAAACAAAATACCTCAGAAATCGGCACATTCACCTGTTGAGCACTCCCCCACAACCATTGCGTCTGGGCAATCTCAAGCGCGGCAGGACTGGTTAGCAAAAATACCGATAGCCGCTGCCCATCTGAAGCAATCGTCACACCGCGATCCACCCATTCCTTGGCTTGGGCAAGTCGCTCATTAATTTTTTGGGTATCAATGTTCGCAGCCATAATGGCGCTGGCGATCGGCCCACCCATAGCAGTCGCAATTTTGTTAATATCCAGTTGCTCTAACAATCGGCGAAACCGGCGATAGTACCAAGCCAGTCCTTGAGGCAATCCTATCAACCGCAACGTATCTCGACTATTCGCACCTGCGTAAACAATCACATCGTACTCGCCACTGCTGTAATAGACCCGTAGGGCATTTAGGGTCAACAGCATATCCATACCAGGCAAAATCATCAGTTCACCCGCATAGACCTTGCCGACCAGCTCCGGCGGTAAATAGGACTCCACAAGGCGACTGAGATCATCCCAAGCCATATCCAAGCTTTGAGTAGCAAACAGTTGTGTTACGCAAAGGCGATCGCCAACAGATACCGCTTGAGACCCAGTTTCTTTATATACATCACCAATTAAATACTGCAATGTGGTTGCCGGTGCTGGCAACGCCAAGAGGGTTCGTTGCTGATGTTCAGCAAACCACTGAGCAACCGCTAGACCAAGAGCCGTTTGCTGCTCTGGGGTTGACCCTAAAAAAGTGACAATGCGTGTCATGGAAGCCTAGAAAGAGATGGGTAGTACTTGGACTATGGTATCGGCAAACGTTCAATAGAACACTCCCCTTAGCGCCCCACAGAATCCCCTTAAAAGCCCCCTAAAGGGCATGAAGGATAAATCCCCTAGCTTTATGGGTTCACCCTGCTTCTTGGCTGTTTTAGAACCCTTTGGCTGCCATTTACCTTTTGGTAGCTATTTACGGATGTTTAGGGTTGATCAGCCCTTTCCGTGAACCGGGGTGTGTAGTGCTCCCTAGCTTAATTTCCTCTTTTCAGAACTTTTTATCGTAGATCTCTAAGATCTCTACTACTACTGATCTTATAAATATTCTTATAGTAGTAGTAGGGGCTGTGGAAAATGTGGAAAAACATAGTAAACCCCTGACCCTGACTTGGTTTGAGCCTATTCATTCCTGTGGAAAACCTGTGGAAAAAATTGGGTAGTTTTCCACAGGCGATTAAATGCTTAATAAAAGAATAAAAAGATTTCCACAATTTTCCAGAGTTTTTCTATAGTTTTCCCCAGATTTTCCCCAGATTTTTCCACAGGCTTTTTGGAGTTTTCCACAGGTTGGCGCAAGGATTTTCCGTATTTTTACGATTCCCCCATCGGGGCGATCGCCGCCATACTGAATTCGCGATGACCTCATCGCTTAAATTTCGTCAGTTATTTGGATTCCCTGATGTCATACGTCGATGGT
>NZ_JAKLTV010000054.1:7500-16164 GCF_022698185.1 Synechococcus sp. PCC 6717
TAGCTGGTTCTCCCCGAAATATGTTGAGGCATAGCGGTTGTGACTATAGCAGGGGGGTAAAGCACTGATTCGGTGCGGGCTGCGAGAGCGGTACCAAATCGAGTCAAACTCTGAATACCCTGTGTACACACAGCCAGTCAGACGGTGGGGGATAAGCTTCATCGTCGAAAGGGAAACAGCCCAGACCACCAGCTAAGGTCCCTAAATTGTCACTAAGTGGTAAAGGAGGTGGGGATGCATAGACAACCAGGAGGTTTGCCTAGAAGCAGCCATCCTTAAAAGAGTGCGTAATAGCTCACTGGTCAAGCGTTCCTGCGCCGAAAATGAATGGGACTAAGTGACGTACCGAAGCTGTGGACTTACTACGTAAGTGGTAGGGGAGCGTTCTGCATTAGTTTGAAGCACTAGCGTGAGCAGGTGTGGACGAAGCAGAAGTGAGAATGTCGGCTTGAGTAGCGAAAACATTGGTGAGAATCCAATGCCCCGAAACCCCAAGGGTTCCTCCGGAAGGCTCGTCCGCGGAGGGTTAGTCGGGACCTAAGGCGAGGCCGAAAGGCGTAGTCGATGGACAACTGGTCAATATTCCAGTACTCATCTTGGTTTGTGCAGAGGGACGGAGAAGGCTAAATCAGCCGGATGTTGGTTACCGGTTCAACTGTCCGAGGTGTTGAGGAGCGGTGAAAACGCTCTGAGCTGAGGCAGGAGTACGACCCACTACGGTGGGGAAGTGATTGATGTCATGCTTCCAAGAAAAGCTCTAAACACGCTAAGCCAAGATACCCGTACCCGAAACCGACACAGGTGGGGGGGTAGAGTATACCAAGGGGCGCGAGATAACTCTCTCTAAGGAACTCGGCAAAATGGCCCCGTAACTTCGGGAGAAGGGGTGCCACCGAGAGGTGGCCGCAGTGAAGAGATCCAGGCGACTGTTTACCAAAAACACAGGTCTCCGCTAAGTCGTAAGACGATGTATGGGGGCTGACGCCTGCCCAGTGCCGGAAGGTTAAGGAAGCTGGTTAGCGTAAGCGAAGCTAGCGACTGAAGCCCCGGTGAACGGCGGCCGTAACTATAACGGTCCTAAGGTTAACGAAAGCTAGCCTTAGTAAAACTGAACCATATGCGGGAAAATCCTCTGACAGCTTGTCACTACTCGTTCAGCGAAGTGCTGGTCTTTCTTGAATTGAGAAAGCTTATTTTTGGGCACTGCTGTGCTGTTCAGTAAAAATGTGAAAGACATGGGGATAATCCGCAGGAAAGACCTAGAGGTATCTAGGAATCCTCAGAGACTTGATGTTCAGGTGCGACAAATGGATTTAGATGTTCAATGGATTGTTGGTTTTGTTGATGGTGAGGGGTGCTTCCGTGTTGGAGTTAACCCCCATCGTCAGATGGCAATTGGTTATCAGGTGTTACCTGAGTTTACCGTTGTTCAGCATCGGCGAGATGTAAAGGTTCTCTATGCCTTAAAAGCCTACTTTAATTGCGGTGTGGTTCGGGTGAATCACGGCGATCGCATGGCTTATCGGGTGCGTAGTATCCATCATCTTGCAGAGCGTATTTGTCCTTTCTTTATAAAGCATTCCTTGAAAACCAGTAAATCGATAGATTTCCTGAAATTTAGGGATGTTGTGCTCCTGTGTCAATCGGGAGATCACCTCAAGGAAGAAGGACTATTAAAAATCCAACGCATTGCATCGCAAATGAATCGTGGTCGCACAAGGTAAAGTCCAGCTTTATCAGAAATGGTAGAGATCAACTGAGCGAAATTCCTTGTCGGGTAAGTTCCGACCCGCACGAAAGGCGTAACGATCTGGATGCTGTCTCGGAGAGAGGCTCGGCGAAATAGAAGTGTCTGTGAAGATGCGGACTACCTGCACCCGGACAGAAAGACCCTATGAAGCTTTACTGTAGCCTGGAATTGGGTTCGGGCTTTGCTTGCGCAGGATAGGTGGGAGACGTCGAAGTATTCCTTGCGGGGAATATGGAGTCATCGGTGAGATACCACTCTGGCAAGGCTAGAATTCTAACTCTCTGCCGTTATCCGGCGAGGGAACAGTTTCAGGTGGGCAGTTTGACTGGGGCGGTCGCCTCCTAAACGATAACGGAGGCGCGCAAAGGTTCCCTCAGGCTGGTCGGAAATCAGCCGTAGAGTGTAAAGGCATAAGGGAGCTTGACTGCAAGACCTACAAGTCGAGCAGAGACGAAAGTCGGCCTTAGTGATCCGACGGTTCCGCGTGGAAGGGCCGTCGCTCAACGGATAAAAGTTACTCTAGGGATAACAGGCTGATCTCCCCCAAGAGTTCACATCGACGGGGAGGTTTGGCACCTCGATGTCGGCTCATCGCAACCTGGGGCGGTAGTACGTCCCAAGGGTTGGGCTGTTCGCCCATTAAAGCGGTACGTGAGCTGGGTTCAGAACGTAAATCATTGCGTCACTTCACAGTAATGTGGAGCAGCAAACCGACTAAAATCGGTAGAATCTTAGTTAGATTCCGAACGCTAGCTAAGACAATACCGAGGGTAAGCGGAGTTCTCGTGACAGATGTACAGACTTATAGCTACATTGCTGGTTTTTTGGATGGAGATGGTTGTATTAACCTTCAACTTGTACGACGAAAGGATTATGTCCTTGGCTATCAAATTCGAGCCAGTGTGACCTTCTTTCAACGTACGGTTCATCGCTCATTTCTTGAATGGATTCAGTCAATTTTAGGGGCTGGTTTTATTCGAGAAAGAAAAGATGGAGTTGCTGAGTATTCTATTACTGAATCTCGGATGGTGTTGAATGTATTGAGCAATCTGACTCCCTATGTTCGTCTAAAAAAAATGCAATGTAACTTAGTCATGTCTGTTCTAGAGGAAATGCTAAGCTCTAAGCGACTAGAGCCAGCGCATTTTCTAAGGCTTGCGCGGCAGGTTGATCGGTTTGGTGAGTTAAACGTCTCCAAGCGCAGATCAATTCGCAGCGACCAAGTGGAAGCATACTTGAGATCACGACAACTCTTGATCCCGTAGAGACTGAAGCCTAGACTTAGTTTAGCCGCTAAGTGTAAGCTGAGATGCTCTGAGTGTGTCAGAGTAATCAAATGTCGGCTCCTGATTCGTCAATGGCAAGAGTCAGGATGAAGATATAGTCCATGCTCGTAGTGATACGGGATAAACATGCGTGAGACAGTTCGGTCCATATCCGGTGCAGGCGTAGGAGCATTGAGAGGAGTCCTCCTTAGTACGAGAGGACCGGGAGGAACGCACCTCTGGTGTACCTGTTATCGTGCCAACGGTAAACGCAGGGTAGCCATGTGCGGAGAGGATAACCGCTGAAAGCATCTAAGTGGGAAGCCCACCTCAAGATGAGTGCTCCCATGGCATAAGCCAGTAAGGTCACGGGTAGAACACCCGTTAATAGGCTCTCGATGGAAGTCCAGTAATGGATGAAGTCTAGGAGTACTAATAGACCGAGGGCTTGACCTCATCACTCAACAGGTGTCTGATAATGCTGATAATACTGACAATCACTATTTAGTTTTAATTCCTTGTTTTGTTGCTGAAGCCTAGCAGTTAAATTATCTAGGTTCTAAAGTTTTCTAAAGTTATTAACCTATTTGCCTAGTGTTTATGGCGCGGTGGAACCACGCTGATCCATCCCGAACTCAGAGGTGAAACATCGCAGCGGTGAAGATAGTTGGAGGGTAGCCTCCTGCAAAAATAGCTCAATGCTAGGCAAAATATTTTTCCCCATCTAGTCTCTAGGTGGGGAATTGTTTTTTAAGAAGTGTTAAGTTGGGACGGTTTTTGGATAGGAGGGTGGCATGGGATTGTAGATGGGCTATAGTGCATCCAATAACATGGGTGTACTAGGTCTAGTATGCTAATTGTCTCTCCTCACAGGGTTTGTGTTGCTATGCCTCAGGTTGATGTTTTGAGTTTGCGTTATTGGGCAGTTGTTGCATCGTCGGTGTTGGTGTCTGGGGCAGTCGCTTTCGTGCCTGTTCCTAGTTACGGTGCTTTGAAAGATAGTCCTAAGGCATTGGTGGATGAGGTGTGGCAAGTTGTGCAGCAGGAGTATGTGGATAGTTCGTTTAACCGTCTGGATTGGTTGGCGGTACGGCAACAATTGTTGGAGCAGCATTATACCTCTCGTGAGCACGCCTATAGCGCCATTCAGGGGATGTTGCAGCGATTGAATGATCCTTATACGCGGTTTATGACTCCGGAAGAGTTTGCGATTTTGCGAACCCAGACATCGGGGGAAGTTTCAGGGATTGGTATTCGCTTGGGGATGGATGAAAAGACGCAGCAATTAACTATTTTGGAGCCGCTGGCTAACTCCCCAGCAACTCGCGCGGGTATTGAGGCGGGCGATCGCCTCCTTGCGATCGATGGCCACTCAACACGGCGAATGTCTATTGAAGAAGCATCACGGCGGATTCGTGGTCGGGTGGGTACGCCGATTGAGTTGCAATTATTTCGCCCAAATCGAGGCACATTTCGCTTGACGTTGATGCGGGCATTAATTGAGTTGCCAGCGGTGCGATCGCTCGTGAAGGAGGAAGGGGATCAACGGATTGGTTATATTTATCTCAGTGAGTTTACTTCCCATGCGGCAGAGCAAGTACAGGCAGCAATCCGGCAGTTACAAGCAGAACAGGTGAATGGGTTTGTGCTAGATCTGCGGGGAAATCCGGGGGGGTTGCTGCAAGCGGGGATTGATATTGCTCGTATGTGGCTTGATCAGGGAATGATTGTGCGCACTGTGGATCGCAGTGGCCATAGTGAACAGGCTCGAGCAACGCAATCTGCCCTGACTACGTTGCCCTTGGTGGTGTTGGTGGATCAGCGTTCGGCAAGCAGTAGCGAGATTTTAACAGGGGCGTTGCAGGATAATGGTCGTGCTATTGTGGTGGGTACAAAAACTTACGGTAAGGCTCTTGTGCAGTCTATTCATCAACTCAGTGATGGCTCGGGGTTATCTGTGACGGTGGCGCACTATTACACGCCAAAGGGTACTGATATTAACCGTATGGGAATTACCCCTAACATCATGGTGACGTTGCCCCAAGAGGTGAGTCGTAATCCACGCCTGTGGGCAACTGCTGCGGATCCGCTGTATCAAGAGGCGGTGGTGCAATTACGACAGGCAATTTATCGGTCGCAATTCGTGACTCCTGTCAATACAGCACAAACATCCAATAGCGAGGCAGGTGCTGATAATATGTGCCAAGTTGATGATCCCTGTTCTCCGGTGAAGTAATGCTGCAAGGGTCATCGAATTTGGTTTGCGATCGCCCCGATGGCATGATACAGCTTGGTTTTCGTGCGCTTGCAGAGCCGCTGCGCCTTGAGGTGATTCAAATCTTACATAACGAGGAAGTGTGTGTGTGCGATTTGTGTGCCCGCCTCAACCTCTCGCCGTCAAAGCTATCGTTTCATTTACGGGCATTGCGGCAGGCAAATTTAGTATTGTCTCGTCAAGACGGTCGCTGGGTGTACTATCGCTTGAACCGTCCCCAGTTTAAGGTGCTAATGGACTATTTAGAGCAGTTCTCTGCCGGAGACACTGTCATCGGGCGGGTCTGCCTTTAGGTTTAGAAATCAACGCCGCGCTTGAGATCAATCCCTTTTTCGGCATAATGCTTATGGCAAATCATTTCGGAGTGGACACTAGCGATGTCAAAGTAGCTGGGGGGATTTTTACAGCGTCCAGTAATAATTATTTCAGTGGTACGGGGTTTGCGAAGCAGGCTTTGAATGATGGACTCAACGGGCAGTAATTCCAGATCAACGGTGGGATTCAGCTCGTCGAGAATAATGGTTTTGTAGAGTCCAGAGGCGATCGCTGCCCGTGCAATTTCCCAGCCGCGCTCGGCTTCGATGTAGTCAATTTCCTGTTGCTGCCCGCGCCAGACGATGGCATCCCGACCGCAACGCTGGTGATCCACAAGGTGAGGATAGCTTTCTTTGAGGGCAGCAATGGCGGCATCCTCGGTATAGCCTCGTCCTCCCTTAAGCCACTGGAGGATTAACACTCGATGGGACTGATCCCGACTGATGCCGGTGCCAATTGCTTGCAGGGCTTTACCAAGGGCGCTGGTGGATTTGCCTTTGCCCTCGCCAGTGTAAATTTCAATACCTTCGATCCCCTGCTGGTGGGCGGTGGGATGTACCAGTGGCCGCATTTCTGAGTGGAGATCTGCAATTTGTAGCAGTGCCGGAGGGGCACCGCGACCGGTGGCAATGATTTCGAGATGATCGGGTTTGCGGCGCAGGGTTGCCACGACTTCGTCAACGGGTAATAAGCCGAGATCCAGTACCGGATTCAGTTCATCAAGGACAATGACTGAGTAAAGACCGGAGGCGATCGCCCCTTTGGCTATATCCCATCCCCGCTGAGCTTCTTGGCGATCGAACGTGGTGATTTGTTCGGCATTAAAATACTCAGCGCGACCGGTGCGCACTTGGTCAATCAAATGGGGAAACCCTCGTTGCAGGGCTTCAATGGCAGCATCTTCCGCGTAGGTACGACCGGGGCCTTTAAGAAAGCGCAAAAGTAGCACCCGTGTTGGCCACGCGGAGGCAATACCTAAACCAATGGAGCGCAGGACAACACCAAGAGCGGCCTGAGACTTGCCCTTGCCGGTACCATCATAGACGTGAAGCTGGCCGCTGACCCGTCCGGGGCGAGCCTGAGCCGTTTGAATGCCGATACCAGCGCGTGTCATGGGAAAGTGTAAAGCTGAATATGTAAGGATTTTATCAACTTCCGTCCTTGAGGATCACAGCTTCAATGGTTAGGGTTTGGGGGCTGACGGCAGTAATGGCCCAACGCAGTGGTCTCCCCTGCTGCCGCAAATACTCCTCAACAACATGATCAAGGTTGTTAGGCGTCGTAGGACGTTGCAGGGTGGTGTGGATCAGGTCCATTTGCATCATTTCCATGATGGGTGGAATCTTACTTGGCTCCATCGTAGTCCCTTGGCTAGTTTTTCTATTATCTCTAGCCTTGTCACCTGCAAAGGGACGATTGCCTTCTGTCCCCTCCTGCGGTAGATATTAAGGTGTCCACTGACCCTACCCCAACCACTGTGAAAGCACTGAATCTGCTCGGCTCCACTGGCTCTATCGGCACCCAAACCCTTGATATTGTTGCCCAATACCCCGATCGCTTCCGCGTGGTTGGCTTGGCAGCAGGTCGGAATCTAGAGCGGTTAATCCCGCAAATTCGTCAGTTTAGACCTGAAATTGTTGGTATTGCTGATCCGAACCAATTGCCAGAGTTGGCAGACGCATTGCGCGATCTGCCCTATACACCGGAACTCGTGGCTGGGGAGGCGGGTATTGCTGCAGTTGCCGCCTATGGCGATGCCGATGTGGTTGTGACAGGGATTGTGGGATGCGCCGGTTTGGTGCCGACGATCGCCGCCATTAAGGCCGGTAAGGATATTGCCCTTGCCAATAAAGAAACCTTAATTGCGGGTGGGCCTGTAGTGTTGCCACTGTTACAAGAGTACGGTGTGAAGCTGCTACCTGCAGATTCTGAACACTCAGCTATTTTTCAGTGTTTACAGGGGGTACCTGCGGGGGGACTACGCAAAATTATTCTTACTGCCTCTGGTGGTGCCTTTCGCGACTGGTCGGTGGAGCAACTCGCTGATGTGACGGTGGCGGATGCCCTCAAGCACCCCAACTGGTCCATGGGGCCGAAAATTACCGTGGACTCGGCCACGCTGATGAATAAAGGGCTGGAAGTGATCGAGGCTCATTATCTCTTTGGCATGGACTACGATAACATCGACATTGTCATCCACCCGCAAAGTATTATTCACTCCCTCATTGAGCTACAGGATACATCGGTGTTGGCGCAGTTAGGCTGGCCGGATATGCGTCTGCCCCTCCTCTACGCTCTCTCTTGGCCGGAGCGGCTACCAACGAATTGGTCAGCTCTTGATTTGGTCAAAGCGGGAGACCTTACCTTTCGTACCCCCGATCACCATAAATATCCCTGTATGGGGCTGGCCTATGCCGCCGGTCGTGCTGGAGGAGCAATGCCAGCGGTACTGAATGCTGCCAATGAACAAGCGGTGGCTCTATTTATTGCCGAGGCGWTTTCATTCCTTGATATTCCCCGCCTCATTGAACTAACCTGCGATCGCTACCACCACCAAAACATCAGCACCCCTACCTTAGAGGATATTCTGGCTGCTGATTGCTGGGCACGGCAGATGGTGCTTGAATTGGCACAGCAGGAGCGATCGCCCGCCCTTGCTCTTTAGCTTAATCGGCGGCAAGCCCCGCACTGTATGCGTGAATTGTGTTTACTCAAGAGCAAGCTCCGTGTCGGGAGTCGTTCATCGTTTTCGAATCCAACTGGTAAACAGTTGACAAATGCTATCGCTGTAGGGGATGATAATTTTCTGCTGATCAGGGGCTATAGCTCAGTTGGTAGAGCACTTCAATGGCATTGAAGGGGTCAGCGGTTCGAATCCGCTTAGCTCCATACGCATTTCAGGTACCCATAAGGGGATTTCAGGATCTTTAGGCTTATCCTGTTGAAAGAGTCAATTCCGGCGACGATCATTCGTATTCACCCTGTTTTTCTAAAAGTCGCACCTGAGACGTTTCCCGCMACAGGGTGAATACGAATGATCGTCGCCGGAATTGACTCTT
>NZ_JAKLTV010000055.1:0-21560 GCF_022698185.1 Synechococcus sp. PCC 6717
GTTATAGACCAACGACTGAATCGTTGTTTTGCTGGTTGTTTTGGGTTTGACTCGCTCATTGGCATAGTTGCAAGCAGCAGCAAACGCCTGAAGCACTGCCTCAATCTTGGCATTTTGTTCGGGTGTGGTTGCAAGTTTGCAAACTAGTGTCAGAGTTTGTTTCATCCTCTTATATTCCCACATGTAACTATGAAAAACAAGCGTACTAAACCTGGCAATTTCGGGGGTATTGAACCCCTCTCAATTGCCGCTCCTGTCCCTCCCCAACCTGAAGGTGCGGGGCTTCTCGGAGGTTTTCTGTGATAGGTTTGCAACGCCAGCAACTCAAGCGGCGTGCTGCCATAGGTATGCACGATCCGTAAAGGACGGGTACTGCCTAGCTCGTGTGTACCTTTCTTAATGGGTTGACTGGTTATCAGCAAAAACGATCGCAACGATCGCCCTGTGTCATCGTAAACGTCTTCTTGCTCTGTTGCCCCTTCGTTGCGATGGTACTCCGCAAGGCTGATGTTGAGTCCGGGTAGGTTCACTGCTTCGGGTTGCTCGTGAGTGATACTGTGTAGTTGCCAGCGCAGAAACTGGTTGTTCTTGAGGTACGTATTGCGCACCCATTTGATTAAAGGCTCATGCTCAGGATAGGTGTTGAGCCACTCCTGCAATGTCAAAGGTGTCCAGAAATGGTGGAAACGATCAATTTCCAGATAAAGTTTTGCTGTGGCATCGAGCCTGACATCGAGGCAAAAGCCTTGGTGAACTGTCCACCCTTGCGCTGGACTCTCCGAGGGTTTCCGCTCCCAGATGCGGATACTGTTGTTGCTTGCTCGGTCAACGTCCTCTCTATCTCGCTGCTTAAAGTAACGGTATAATTCTTGGCGGCATAGGCTCTCCAAGGCTTCGCGATCCTCAAGACGGGTGCAGTCAAAGACCCGAGGCGGCTGGGGAATCAGTTGCCACGCCTTCGTCTTAAGTTGTTCGAGGGGCTGGCGAGTCACAATGGCACTCCCCCAGCGAGCGGCAGGAACCGGTAACTGGTAGCACACCTTATTGAGGGCATAGGCTTCTGTTCCTAGTTCAGGATTCTGCTGCCACCGGCACGTGAATGGATAAAGGAGTCGTGCCTCCTCCTCAAGGGTCTTAACACAAAACTGGTTGAGGATCACTGGGTAGGAGTTGTCAGAAGATGTCATGCTGTGGCTCGAGAGTGTAATGCGCTAGGGGCGATCGCCAACCATGTCGCGAATCAGCATCAACCGTGATGAAATATAAGTTTCCAGATGAGACCGTTGGCTCTGTTCAAGGGGATAGGTATCACTAAAATGGTTGAGGAGCCATCGCTGCAATGCACAATCATCTAAACTGAGCAAAATCCCCACCTGAGTCTGCTCGACAAAATACCAAAACTGCCGTAGTAGAGAGGGGGTCATCGTCACTCTCCTTTAAGATTTTCTTTATAATCTCTACTTTACGTCCCTCCCTTTAGATGCGGGGGTGATGTGGTCAAGATGCAATTAAAGTTAGCGATTCCACATGAACTAATGTAAAGATTTGCTACGACACTTGACAAATGGCCTGAGTTGAAATGGTTCGTGCTGTTCTGCCACCCATGGCACAATCAAAACATAGCCTCTGAGATATGAGATAGCTGATGAGCCACTCTCCCCTTGTGACGGATGCGGATATTGCCGCTGAAGGACTGAAGCCTAACGAATACGATGAAATTGTTCGCCGTTTAGGGCGGCATCCCAACCGTGCCGAATTGGGTATGTTTGGGGTGATGTGGTCAGAGCACTGCTGCTACAAGAACTCTCGCCCCCTGCTCAAGCAGTTCCCCACTCAGGGAGAGCGGGTCTTGGTTGGGCCTGGGGAAAATGCTGGTGTGGTGGATTTGGGAGATGGCCTTCGCTTGGCCTTTAAGATTGAGTCCCACAATCACCCTTCAGCCATCGAACCGTTTCAGGGAGCCGCCACGGGGGTCGGGGGCATTCTGCGGGATATTTTTACGATGGGGGCGCGTCCCATTGCCCTGCTGAATGCGCTGCGGTTTGGTGACCTGAAGGAGGCGAAAACCCAACAGCTTATCAAGGGGGTGGTGGCCGGCATTGCCCACTACGGTAATTGTGTGGGGGTGCCCACCGTAGGGGGCGAGGTCTATTTTGACCCCAGCTACCGCGGCAATCCTCTGGTGAATGCCATGGCCTTGGGACTGATGGAAACCCCAGAGATTGTTAAATCCGGTGCCAGCGGTGTGGGGAACCCAGTGCTCTATGTTGGCTCTACCACTGGACGGGATGGCATGGGGGGGGCCAGTTTTGCCAGCGCCGAGCTAACGGATGACTCCATGGGCGATCGCCCCGCAGTTCAAGTCGGAGACCCGTTTCTAGAGAAGTGCTTGATTGAAGCTTGTCTTGAAGCCTTTCAAAGCGGTGCGGTTGTAGCCGCCCAGGATATGGGAGCCGCGGGCTTGACCTGCTCCACCGCCGAGATGGCCGCTAAGGGAGGGGTAGGCATTGAACTCGATCTTGATAAGGTGCCAGTGCGAGAGCAGGGGATGGTGCCCTACGAGTTTTTGCTCTCGGAATCGCAAGAACGGATGCTCTTTGTAGCGGCCAAGGGTCGAGAAGAGGAGTTGCTGGCTATCTTCCACCGCTGGGGACTACAGGGGGTTGTGGTGGGTCACGTCATTGCCGAACCGGTGGTGCGAGTACTCTACCGGGGTGAGGTGGCAGCAGAAGTGCCTGCCCGCGCCCTTGCCGAAGATACACCCCTCTATACGCGCGAATGCCTCCCAGCCCCACCAGCCTATGTACAACAGGCACGGCAGTGGCAGCCAGAGCAGTTAGCATTGCCTAGCCAATCGTGGTCGCACGTTCTCCTGACGCTGCTAAGTACCCCTAGCTTGGCCTCCAAAGCGTGGGTATATCGCCAATACGATCACGAGGTGCAAAATAACACCCTTGTTTTCCCAGGGGATGCGGATGCAGCGGTGATCCGCCTGCGGGGCACCCACAAAGGGATTGCAGCTACGGTGGACTGTCCTAGTCGTTATGTCTATTTAGACCCCTACGAAGGGGGCAAAGCCGCCGTGGCTGAAGCCGCCCGCAACCTCAGTTGTGTCGGTGCAGACCCCCTAGCCGTTACTGATAACCTCAATTTTGGCAGCCCTGAAACCCCGGTGGGCTATTGGCAGTTGGCGGAAGCCTGCCGGGGCTTGGCGGACGCTTGCCGTGCCTTCAACACCCCCGTTACTGGCGGCAATGTCTCCCTCTATAACGAAACCATTGATAGTACCGGGCAACCCCAGCCCATTTATCCTACGCCAGTGGTGGGGATGGTGGGGTTGATTCCGGATCTGGCACGGGTGGTCGGTCAAGGGTGGCAAACCAGTGGGGATCTCATTTACCTATTGGGCTTGCCGCTGACGACACCGCTTAGCGATCCCCGCGTGACGTTAGGGGGATCGGAATATCTTGCCCAACTGCACGGCTGTGTTGCTGGTTGCCCGCCGCAGATTGATTTGCACCTAGAGCAGCAGGTGCAGGCGGCCTGTCGTTACGGCATTCATCAAGGCTGGCTGGCCAGTGCCCACGATCTGAGTGAGGGAGGGTTGGCCGTTGCCCTTGCGGAATGTTGCCTCAGTGGCCAGCGGGGAGCAAGCATTCAACTGCCGGAGGGGATTTACCCGCGCTGGGATGCTGTTCTTTTCGGGGAAGGGGGAGCGCGTATCCTTGTTTCTGTTACGCCAGCGCAACAAGTGCTGTGGGAGGCCTATTTGAGTGAGCACTTGCCGGAGTACTGGACGCGCTTGGGTATTGTCAATGCTCAAGGGACAGAATTGTGCATTGACACCTGTGACAATTGCACCCTTATCAAGGTTACGATGGAGGAGTTGACCGCCGCATGGCGATCGCCCCTGCCAACGTACTTAGACTAGATGACTAACTCAAAACTGACCGATAAACCGGAAGAAGCCTGTGGTGTTTTTGGGGTGTATGCCCCCAATGCCGAAGTTGCCCGCCTTGCCTACTTTGGCCTTTACGCCCTACAGCACCGCGGTCAGGAGTCGGCAGGTATCGCCACCTTTGCGGGTGACACCGTGCACTGTCATAAGGACATGGGGTTAGTCTCCCAAGTCTTTGATGAGGAGATTCTCAACACATTACCTGGCGAGATTGCGGTAGGCCATAATCGCTACTCCACCACGGGTTCAAGCCGTATTGTCAATGCCCAACCTGTCTTGGTGCAAACTCGCCTTGGCTGGCTGGCCCTGGCGCACAATGGCAATTTGGTGAATACCTATGCGCTGCGGGAGCAGGTGTTAGCCTGTAGTGAACCCACGGCCGTATTAGCCAGCACCACAGACTCAGAACTCATTGCCTGGGCGATCGCTCAAGCGGTAGAAACCAGTCAAACCTGGCAGGAGGGTATTGTTTCTGCCGTGCAGCAGTGCCAAGGCGCCTACAGCTTAGTGATTGGCACGCCTGTCGGTCTCTTTGGTGTGCGGGATCCCCATGGTATTCGCCCCTTGGTCATTGGCCGCCTCCTCTCAGCCCCTGGGGCTGATCCTCACTACGTTCTAGCCTCTGAAACCTGTGCCCTAGATATTATTGGCGCAGACTATATCCGCGATGTGGAGCCTGGGGAAATTGTCCATATTACTGCCAGCACCATCAGTAGCCATCATTGGGCCGAGTCACAGCGCAAGCTCTGTATTTTTGAAATGATTTWTTTTGCCCGCCCCGACAGCGTCATGCAGAGCGAGAGCCTTTATAGCTATCGCCAACGTCTTGGCCAGCAGTTAGGGCGCGAGGCACCGGTGGCCGCAGATGTTGTGATTGCTGTCCCCGACTCTGGGGTACCGGCAGCCATTGGCTTCTCCCAAGCCACGGGGATTCCCTATGCCGAGGGGCTGATTAAAAACCGCTACGTTGGCCGCACGTTTATCCAGCCCACCCAGTCCATGCGGGAGTCGGGTATTCGCATGAAGCTCAATCCCCTGCGGGATGTGCTGATGGGGCAGCGAGTGGTCATTGTGGATGATTCGATTGTCCGTGGCACCACTAGTCGCAAAATTGTCAAGGCACTGCGGGATGCAGGCGCGGTGGAAGTGCATATGCGTATTTCCTCACCGCCGGTGACCCATCCCTGTTTTTATGGCATTGATACCGATAACCAAGATCAACTCATTGCCGCGACCAAATCGGTGGCCGAGATTGCTGAGCAAATTGGGGTAGATTCCCTCAGTTACCTGAGTTGGCAGGGGATGATTAGCGCCACCTACGATACGGGCGATCGCTTTTGTTCCGCCTGTTTTACGGGGCAGTACCCCATTACCATTCCCGAGCCAGTGAAACGGCAAAAACTTGTCCTTGAACATATTCCCTAATGGTACAGACAGCGCCCTACGGGCAATGGGACTCCATTCTGACGGCAGAGCGCGTCAGTGCTGCCGCCACGGCGATCAGTGACTTACGTTCAACCCCTGCCGGACTCCTATGGCTAGAGCGCCGTCCCCAAGACCAAGGACGGGTGGTTCTGGTGAGCGAGCAGCAGGATCTTCTCATCCCTCCCTACAGTGCGCGATCGCGAGTGAATGAGTACGGTGGGGGTGCCTATTGGTGCCACGGTGATCAGATTTACATAGTCAACGATGCAGATCAGGGGATTTATCGGCTCTCTAGGCAGCAGCCTATCCCCCAACCTCTCTATCAGGCAGCCAATAGCCGCTTTGCCGATGGCTGTGTGCATCCGGTGAGTCGTTGCCTTGTCTGTGTTCAGGAGCAGCACCTAGAGCAGGGAGCAACGCAGCAGCAGTTGGTGGCTATCACCCCCACAGGAGACCTCACCCCCCTCGTGTACGGTGCTGGATTTTATGCCGCGCCCCGCTTTAGCCCTAGTGGCCAGACCTTAGTGTGGTTGCAGTGGTCACCTCCGGCGATGCCGTGGGATAGCTGTGAACTCTGGGGGGCAACCGTCACGGCGGATGGTACCCTTGGACTCCCTTACCGCATCGCGGGTGGGGCAACGGAAGCGGTGCAGCAACCTCAGTGGCAGGGAGAGACCCTCTACTACGTGAGCGATCGCAGTGGTTGGTGGAATCTCTACCGCTATCGCGAGGGGGTGCACGAGCCCGTATGGCAGGCTCCCTACGATGCGGGGATGCCTCCTTGGGTCTTTGGCCAGTCCACCTATGCCCTAGTGAACGCTGAAACTGCCGTCTTAACCTATAGCGATCGCGGGCTGTGGCGGTTAGCTCTTGTCTCCCTCAAGGATGGCAGTTGGCAGACCCTTGCGTGTCCCTACACCGAGATCCACGCCCTAATCCCTGAGACTGCTGAGCAAATTGCCTTTATTGGCAGCAGTCCCCAAGCTCCCCCCCAAGTGATCCGCTTTCATCTTCAGCACCAGCAGTGGTTACCTCTACCGTCCCAGGAACCAAGCCTCCCAAAAGAGTGGCTGTCCCAACCAGAGGTTGTTGAATTCCCCAGTAGCGAAGGAGCCATTGCCTACGGGTTTTTCTATCCTCCCTGTAACCCCGAGTATGCTGCCCCTGCCGGCATCTTGCCCCCTCTGATTGTCAAAAGCCATGGGGGGCCAACCGCCGCTAGTGGTACGGGTTTAGATCTACGCACCCAGTTTTGGACGAGTCGTGGCTTTGCGGTCTTAGATGTCAATTATGGCGGCAGCACCGGCTATGGACGTGCCTATCGCGATCGCCTGCGGGGACAGTGGGGAGTTGTGGACGTGGCGGACTGCGTGGCGGGAGCGCAATTTTTGGTAGCCCAAGGTCGAGTCGATGGCCAACGCCTTGCCATTCGCGGCAGTAGTGCCGGAGGTTTTACCACACTATGCGCCCTGACGTTCACTAACGTGTTTCGAGTGGGGGCAAGTTACTATGGGGTGGCCGATCTCATCGCGATCGTCCAAGACACCCATGCCTTTGAAGCCCACTATTTTGATTCCCTGATTGCCCCTTACCCTGAGAGGGCAGACCTCTATCGCCAGCGATCGCCCCTGTACCACACCGATCGCCTCACCTGTCCAGTAATCTTCTTCCAAGGGCTAAAGGATACGGTGGTTCCTCCCGCTCAAGCCGAACAGATGGTTGCCGCCCTCCAGGACAAGGGCATTCCGGTAGAGTACTACACCTTTGCCACCGAAGGCCATGGCTTCCGCCACGCCAGTACCATTGAAGCAACGCTGATAGCAGAGCTAGCGTTTTACCAGCGCTTTTTACTCTGACAATGTAAACTTCCCCTGACTTCAGTCAGGGGCTTTCAGTAGCCCTGAGCCTGTGAACCCTGCCCCATTGTGAACAGCGCAAATTTTACTGGCAATTAAACTCAGCCAAGAACTTTCTTAGCTCGCTCCTGCGGCTACTCAGAACATTACAGTGCTGGCTGCTAGGGCTTGTGCTTGGGCAGCACTTTCCGTATCTTGGCCAAAAAGAAATCCAGCTCTGGCAGCCTCAAGGGTGCAATGGCAATGCTAAATATGCCAAGACCCATACTGCCGGCGATCGCCAACTGCAGCAACTGGATCACCACCCCTTCGCGCCCCCACAGCCATTCCAAACCGTGAAGAGTGCCCCATGCCGTAAGACCACCGAGGCCACTGGCCAATGCCACCCCCAGCAGAGGCGGGACAAGCTGCCGCCACGGCAACCCCCCTAGGCGGCGTTGCAAAATCCAGACTAAGGCAATCAGCGAGACGGTATTTACCCCCACAGTAGCCATCGCTAGCCCGATCGCCCCAAAAGCATTGGTAAAGAAAAAACAAAACAGAGCATTAAAGGCCAATCCCCACAGCGTCACGTAAAGTGGAGTACGGCCATCCTCAAGAGCATAGAACACCCGCACAATCACATCCCGTGCCAAGTAAAAGAACATACCGATGGCATACACTAGCAACAGCGCTGCCACCAACTGAGAGGCAGCGAAATCAAAGGCGCGGCGTTCATAAACCACCCGTACCGCTGGCAATGCCAAGGCCGCCATAATGGCACCGAGGGGCATCATACTCAAAGCGGTCAGCACTAAGCTCTGACGAATACGCTCTTTGAGGTCAGACCACTGATCTGGGCGTGCCAGCCGCGAAAAAATCGGCATGTAGGGCACAAGGATGACGTTGGAGAGAATCCCCAAGGGAGTTAAAAACAGCAGTTGGGCATAGCTCAGGGCAGAGGCCGCCCCTACGGGTAACTGAGAGGCAAAAAAGAGGCTGATATAGACACTGATCAATAACATCCCCGACGAGAGGGTGGCAGGTCCCATCAGCCGGATGAGTTCACGCACCTCCGGGCGATTCAGATCAAACCGTAGCCGCAGGGTACCCATTCCCGCCTGCCACTGTGCCGGAATTTGCACCAGCCACTGCAATATGCCCCCTGCTAGCGTGCCCCACGCCAAGACCGCCGGCCCAAACGTATCCGCAAAAAACCAAATGCCGATAATTACGGTCAAGCTCGACAACAGGGGGCTAATAGAGGGCAGCCAGTACTGATCCGCAGCGTTGAGGGTGCCAAAGCCGATGCCAATCAACCCCGAAAGTACCGCCAAGGGAGCCATGATCCGGAACTGTTCTGCCGCTAGAGCCTGAATGTCGGGACTGGCACCGGGGGCAATGAGGTGCACCAGTGGCTCCGCAAAAAGCATTAGCAGTGCGGTCAGCAGTAGCAGCAGCCCCCCCACAACGGTGGTAATGGTTTCCACTAAGGGAGCCGCCTTTTCCGGTGGTTGCTTGAGCACCACGCTAATAATGGAACTGTGAAAGGGGCCGTTAATTCCGCCTAGGAGCACAAACAGAAACCCCGGAATCACGTAGGCGTAGCTATAGGCATCCACGGCTGCCCCCACACCAAACTCGGCGGCGATCGCCTGCTGTCGCACTAGACCGGCCAGCTTACTCAGGAGGGTGGCAATGGCAACAATCGTGGCAATGTGGGCAAGGGATCGTTGGGGTTTTTCCACGCGGTAGGCTAGCCTCGAGTCACTCGTTCGTCGGCGATCGTAGCAACGAATGCTCCCGCCGCATAGCCAAGGCAGCGATACAATGGAAATGCTGCGCTCAAACGTATCTGCGCTAGGGATGCAATTTATTGATCTTGCGGAAATTCATGTCAAAGGGGGGAAGGGGGGCGATGGCATTGTTGCCTTTCGTCGCGAGAAGTATGTGCCGGCGGGCGGCAATGGCGGCAACGGCGGTTCCGTCATCCTCAAAGCCGTGCCTCATCTGCAAACACTCCTAGACTTTCGCTATGCCCACACGTTCAAAGCCGAAGCGGGTCAGCGGGGTGGTCCGAGTAATCGTACGGGTGCTTCTGGCGCCGATCTCATCATTGAAGTACCCTGTGGCACCATGGTGTGGGATGCTGACACAGAAGAACTGTTAGGAGATTTAACCACCCCAGAGCAAACCCTACAGGTTGCCAAAGGCGGCAAAGGAGGGCTGGGAAATAAACACTTCCTCAGCAATCAACAGCGGGCACCGGACTATGCCTTACCGGGGCTAGAGGGCGAAGAGCGACACCTGC
Organism: Synechococcus sp. PCC 6717; assembly: GCF_022698185.1. Classification (NCBI taxonomy): domain Bacteria; kingdom Bacillati; phylum Cyanobacteriota; class Cyanophyceae; order Synechococcales; family Synechococcaceae; genus Synechococcus; species Synechococcus sp. PCC 6717. Next base: position 9,530 of record NZ_JAKLTV010000055.1, read on the forward strand.
GCCTAGAACTCAAGCTGCTAGCTGAGGTGGGAATTATTGGCCTGCCCAACGCCGGCAAATCCACACTGATTTCCGTGCTCTCAGCAGCTCGGCCAAAAATTGCCGATTATCCGTTTACGACCCTTGTCCCCAATTTGGGGGTTGTGCGGCAGCCCAATGGCGATGGCACCGTCTTTGCCGATATTCCTGGCCTGATTGCGGGTGCTCACCAAGGAACCGGTCTAGGGCATGAGTTCTTGCGCCACATCGAGCGCACTCGACTCTTACTGCACCTTATTGATGCGACAGCAACGGATGTCATTGCCGCCTATGACACCATCCGCGCTGAACTGGTGGCCTACGGCCATGGTTTAGGCGAGCGTCCGCAAATTGTGGTGCTCAATAAAATTGATGCCCTTGACCCTGAGGCGAGCAATGAAACGCAGCAGGCACTCGCCACCCATATTTGCCAGCCGGTCTTTGCTATTTCTGCCGCCACCCGCCAAGGTGTGGAACCGATGCTGCAAGCGGTGTGGGCACAACTCAACTTGGCCACCCTGAGGAATGGCTAAGCTCTATTGGGCTGCCTCTGTGTCTAGTGGAGACTGGTTACCGTTACCCTAGAGTTAGGGATTATGTTTCGAGCGATTCAATGCCGTCTTGCCCTTTGGTACGTTGGTGTGACGGCACTCTTGCTATTAGTTTTTGCAACGGGCTTCTTCCTCTATGTGCGCGGCACCCTTATCGAACGGGTTGATGATACGCTCAGCCATGTGGTAGAGGTGGTCAGCCGGGCGTTGGTGATTGAGACGGGCACCGCAGAGGTCATTGATTGGCAAAAAAGTTTGGGGAGTGATCCCCTAACAAGCGCAGCCCTTGAAGATGACCACATTGATTTAGAGGGGTTTGACCCAAATCGGCAGTTGGCGTGGAGTACGTTTGCGGAGCCGCTGAACCTGCCCTTGCATTTGAGCCGTACCCCAGAAACAGTTCCGGTGGGGGGCGATCGCTGGTTGCGGCAAATGACCGTGGCGTTGGTTGTGGGCGATCGCCTCTTGGGATATTTGCGCGTCAGCCACCCATGGTTTGAGGTTACTCAACCCAGTCAAGCGCTGCTGTGGGATTTGCTTTTGGGAGCTACGGTAGCATTAATTCTTGTCAGTATTAGTGGCTGGTTTCTTGCCCGCTTGGCGATCGCCCCGCTGCAGGAATCCTACGCCTACCTCAAGCAGTTTACAGCAGATGCGTCCCATGAACTGCGTAATCCCGTGGCACTGATCCAAACCAATGTGCAAGTAGCCCTAGCCACCGCTGATCCAGCAACGCAGCAGCAACAATTACAGGTGATTGAACGCCTCAGCCGCCGCCTTAGCCGCTTGGTGGATGATCTTTTGTTTTTAGCCCGACAGGAGAGCGGCATGGTGCCCTTGAACCCGCAGCCGTGCCACCTCGATGCATTGCTCTTAGCCGTTGTGGAGGAACAAGAGCCATTAATGCAGCAAAAAGCGATGGAACTGTGCCTTAATATTGCGGATCCCCCCGTAACCGTGCCAGACCAGCAAGCGTACTTCGTTTGGGGAAATCCAGATCATCTCAGTCGGTTGCTGACAAATATTGTGAACAATGCGGTGCAATATACCCCTGAGGGCGGTACCATTCACATCACCCTAGATCAACAGGGGAAGTATTACCGTGTTGTGATTGCTGACAATGGCAGAGGCATTCCGGCGAGTGAGTTACCCCGCTTGTTTGATCGGTTCTATCGTTTGCAGGGCACAGCATTACCGGGAACGGGGCTTGGGTTGGCGATCGCCCAATCCATTGTTCAGGCGCATCGGGGTCAAATTCAGGTTGAGAGTGAGGTAGGGCAAGGTACAAAATTTACAATTTTGTTACCGACACCAGCCAAGGATCGCCAAGGGTAGCGATAAGCTGCTGCTTTACCACGGTTGACCCAGCGCTAATGTGTACTAATCTGTAATGCGCGGATCTGCCCACCTCAGCAACAGATCCGCCAACACGTTGCCGATAATCAGCATCAGTGCCCCCATCATTAGGCTAGCCATCACCACGTAAATGTCCTGAGCGGTCACCGCCTGTAAAATTAAGCGCCCCAACCCCGGCCAGTTAAAGAAAAACTCGGCAATAAAGGCACCGCTCAACAAGCTAGCAAACTCAAACCCTAGGAGCGTAATCAGGGGGTTAATGGCATTGCGGAGGGCATGGACGTAAATCACCCGTGACTCCGGTAAGCCCTTGGCGCGAGCCGTTTGAATATAGTTTTGCCGCAGCACATCCAGCAAATTCCCCCGCATCAACCGCTGCAACCCAGCAAAGCTCGTCAAGGTCAACGCTAGGGTGGGTAAGATTAAGTGCCAGCCAATATCGAGCACCTTAGCCACCCACGGCAGGTCATCGTAGTAGAGGCTAGTCATGCCCCCCACCGGAAACAGCGGTGTACTCTGGGCTAAAAAGAGCAGCAACAGCGCCGTAATAAAGCTGGGAAAACCTTGGCCAAGGTAGCTGAGAATCCGCAAGAGGCGATCGCTCCAGCGGTCTTGGTTGACGGCGGCCCAAATTCCCAAGGGAATCGCCACCCCCCACGTTAGCACAATGGAACTCAACGACAGCAGCAGCGTTGCCGGGAGCCGCTCCCACAACAGAGAGGCCACCGATCGCTGATAGACAAAGCTCGTGCCAAAATTACCATAGCGAATAATTTGCCACAGCCAACGCACGTATTGCTCCACTGGCGATTTATCTAGCCCAAACTGCCGCTCTAGCTCCTGCAACCGCTCTAGGGAAATTTGCGGATCCGCTTTGAGGTTATCTAGATAATTCCCAGGGGCTAACTGCATAATGGCGAAGCTAAGGGCAGAGGCCAGCAACAGTGTAATCAGGGCTTCCCCCAAGCGTTTTAGCAGCAGACGGGCAGTACCATCCCGAAGCGCGTTTTGGACGTGGCGGCTAACAGCGTTCAGCGTTATGGTCTCCTACTTATCAGTTAAACTCGCGCCAACGTCACCGCCTCCGGCTGATCTTGATACTTGCCCTGCCGGGTTTCATAGCTAACATCGCAGGGTTCACCTTCAAAAAACAGCAGCTGTACTACCCCCTCATTGGCATAGATGCGGCAATCGGCACTTGAGGAGTTAGAGAATTCCAGCGTTAAGTGACCTCGCCAAGCGGCTTCAGCGGGGGTGAGGTTGGCAATAATCCCTGCCCGGGCATAGGAGCTTTTGCCAATGCAGAGCACCGTTACATTTTCAGGCACCTGCAACCGCTCTAGGGCAACCCCTAACCCGTAGGAGTGAGCCGGCAGAATAAAAAATTGACCGCTGTTGTCGCTGTGTAATGGGGCTGACTCTAGGTTGGCAGGATTAAAGTTCTTTGGGTCAACGACCGTACCGGGGACATGGCGGAAAATACGGAATTCCTTGGGGCTGAGGCGAATATCGTACCCGTAGGACGACAAGCCAAAGCTAATCACCGGCTGATCGGCCAGCCGCCGCACCAGTTGACCCTCAAAGGGCTGGATCATCCCCTGAGCTGCCATTGTGCGAATCCAGATGTCATTCTTGATCATGGCGCCGACTTGAACCTCCAAATAACCAATGCAGGTTGACCCCCACGCCGGGCGAGCCTTGCCCCACTAAACCGCCACTGGGGATACTCGTTCCCGCCGCATTACTGCCGTAGAGATCAATGCCTAACCCCCACTGCGGGATCACGTAGCGCAACCCAGCACTAAATACACCAGTTTCGCCAAACACAGGGGTCGCCTCGGCCATCAGCTGGACGTTGCGGACAACTTCTACATTGACCCCCATCCCGATCCCTGCAACTAACTGCTGATTGGGGTTAAAAAGCCCCAACTTCGGATTGAAGTACAGGGCAACGGGTTCAGCGGGCTGAAACATAAAGGCTAGCTCTAAGCCACCGATGGAGCGGCTGCTGCCACCGCCTTGGGCAATACCTCGGTTAAAGGAACCTTGAAAGGCCAAGGAAAAGGGATCCCCTTGGGTTTGGTCGAGAAACCGTAGCTTGGCGGCCAACCCCAGTTGCAGGTTGCCGCTGTAATTAAGGTTTTCAATGAGGGTTTCACCGCGTTCAAATTGCTCAATCGCCACAGCAAACTGGGCATCGTAGGCCAATCCAACGCCAACGTTAACGCCTGTGCCCACGGTGCCTGTATTCCCTTTGAAGCGGAACATCCCGGGATCGAGGGTGCTAGCGGAGGTAAGGGTAATGCCATCTAGAATCAGTTGGCGATCGCGATCGCTCAGCGGCTGCCGTGGCCCACGACGAAAACTCGCAAGGAAGGGGGGGGCAAAATCAGGCCCACTATTGGGAGTGTAGCTCAACCCTGCCATCACCCCCACTTGATCTGCCCCTGGTAAAAAGGCCAAGGTGCGAGTTGCTGGTGTAATGCCAAAGGCATTGGTGGCCGCAAGATCAATACTGACCGAGGGGTTAACCAAAAAGCGGAACCCCGCGCTCCACACCGGCAAGTTAACAATGGCACCGTTACTGCTGCGCACGGCATTCCCCCCCGGCCCCACCGGCATATTCAGGTCAGCAAAGAGGTTAAAGCGGGGATGGGGTTGCCAACTCAGCCCCGTCCCGAAGTTAAAATTCGTACCGTAGAAGTCAGCACCGTTGTTAATTGTGTCGGGAAAATAGGTGAGATTGGGGGTAAAGTGCCACTGCAATTGAGGGTTAAGGGTATAGGTGATCGGGGCTTGGAGGGAGGCTGCCACCGTCCATGTGCCCACAACCTCAGCCCCAGGGACAAAGAGGAAATTGTCAGACCGCACTCGCACTGCTTCAACAGAGCCAGCAATAGCAACGGCCACAGCGTCATTGCGATAAACCTGATACTTGAGTCCGCCAGCAATGGCTCCCAACTGGACATTGGGTTGCAGTCCATTGACAAGGCGGCCTAGGGGGTCATCAAAATAATTGCCGCTAATACTCAGTTGTAAGCGGTCATTAAACGCATAGTCTATGGAGCCAAAAAAGGTTTGCAGACCACCGCCGCCCCCAGCAACCTTTGGATCGTAATTTCGAATCCCACCCCGCAGTTCTGCCGTCTGCTCTAAGAGAATATTGGCGGTTTCTAAGTTAAARAGCCGCGTGGGGGGGCGCATCAAGGGAGGAATCCGGAAGGCAGGCTCTTCGACAACGACTAGGGCTGGTGTGGGTTCCTCGGCAACGGGGGGCAAGATAGGTTGGGCTAACTCTTCAGGAGTTGGCTGCTGCCATGTCCGCTCTGTCGCAGGCGGAGGGGTAGTCTGCCATTGAGGGGCGGTGGCTGGGGTAGGTGCAATCTCAAAGGTCGGACTGGTGCTAGGAGGCACTTCAATCTGCCATTGTGGCGCATTCGGCTGTGCCACGGCGGCAACGGGCACTAAGAAAGCTGTACCAAGACCGATCGCCAGTGTCCATTTACGACTCATGGAACGTTACTCACACCACCATCTTTCCCAGTTAAACCGATCGCCCTCTACTCTGGCAATGTTCAGGGGCATTATTCCCATTCAATAGTCCCCGGTGGCTTTGATGTAATGTCGTAAACAACGCGATTAACCCCCGGCACTTCGTTAACAATGCGGTTAGAAATGCGCTCTAGTAGATCGTAGGGGGTGCGCGCCCAATCGGCGGTCATGCCATCTTCGCTGGAGACAAACCGCAGCACAATCGGGTAGGCATAGGTGCGCTGATCTCCCATCACGCCAACGGTGCGAATGGGCAAGAGCACGGCAAAGGCTTGCCAAAAGTCATGGTACATCTGGGCGCGGTTCACTTCTTGGCGCACGATCAGATCAGCATCCCGCAAAATGTCCAAGCGTTCCGGCGTGACTTCTCCCAGAATGCGAATGGCGAGGCCAGGCCCTGGGAAGGGATGTCGCCGCACAATTTCGTCCGGTAAGCCTAGGGAGCGACCCACTTGGCGCACTTCGTCTTTGAAGAGTTTGCGCAACGGCTCCACCAGCTTAAATCGCAGATTTTCGGGCAGGCCACCGACATTATGATGACTCTTAATTTTAACGGCTACCCGCTCGCCAGTTTGGGGATCAATATTGGTGTTGGCAGACTCAATAACATCGGGGTAAAGCGTTCCTTGAGCCAAGTAATCAAAGGGACCTAGGCGTCGGGATTCTTCTTCAAAGACGCGGATAAACTCATGGCCAATGCGTTTGCGCTTTTCCTCGGGGTCGGTGACACCCCGTAGCTGTGCCAAGAAGCGATCGCGGGCATTCACGTACTCTACCTTGATATGAAACTGCTCCTGAAAGAGTTTTAGGAGCCGCTCCGGTTCCCCTTTGCGCATGAAGCCTTGGTCAATAAACATACAGGTGAGTTGATCACCAATGGCACGGTGCAACAAAAAGGCCAAGGTAGAGGAATCAACACCGCCGGAGAGTGCCAGCAACACCCGTTTGTCGCCTACTTTAGCGCGCACTTCACGGATCGCTTCTTCCACAAATGCTGCGGTGGTCCAGGTGGGTTCGCAGTCGCAGATGTGATAGACAAAGTTGCGAATTAGGGCAATGCCCCCGATGGAATGCACCACCTCAGGATGAAACTGCACCCCGTAAAGCTTGCGCTCTGGGTGGGCGATCGCCGCCATGGGAGTATTCTGGGTGTGGGCCAACCGGCGGAAGCCCGGCGGCAATTTAGAGACACTATCGCCGTGGCTCATCCACATGATGGTGTCTTGCTCAACATTAGTCAGCAGATCGGTGGGGTCATCGATGCTTAATGCTGCTTTACCGTACTCGCCCGCCGTTGCCCGCTCGACAGTGCCTCCCAACTGCTGCACCATCAACTGCATCCCGTAGCACACCCCCAAAATGGGAATCCCTAGCTCCCAAATAGCGGGGTCACACTGCGGCGCGTGGTCATCGTAAACCGAGTTTGGCCCCCCAGAAAGGATAATCCCCTTCGGGGCAAGCTGTGCCAGCTGATCCGCACTGGTGCGATAGGAGATGACCTCAGAGTAAACGTGGGTTTCCCGAATCCGCCGCGCAATGAGTTCCGAGTATTGAGAGCCAAAGTCAAGGATGACAATGAGTTGTCGTTGCAGATCCTGTTCCTCGGCTGGGGGGGTGGCAAGGGGGGAAGTAGCGGGCTGAGTCAATGTAACAATCCTTAAAATCCCATCAACGCCTAGATGCGTCTCTCTACTAATACAAATCTTAGCGGATTGTCCGATACATAATCGTGGCAGATAGTGGCAGGGGGTACCAGCGGGGCGATCGCGTTACCGTTTTACGCCTAGTTTTAGTGGTCTTCAAAACTGATTAGGCGGCAGCATAATAACGAACTAAACGATGGCGATCGCTCTCCGTTACTTGGGAGTTGTCCTCAGAAATCAGGGCGGCTGCGGGGCTAACTTGCGGAACCCATTCCTTTTTGCGGACTACTTAAGTACCTAAGTATAAATACTGGATTTGTGATCCATCCCGTACACTAGAAACATCAATTGAGTCCACCAGTCCTAGGGACTGTCGCAGGTTGTGGGAGTTAACGTTGTGGCACGAGGCGTTAAACAGGTCAAGCGAGTGAATCCGGCTCCGGCGGCTCGAGGGGCAAAGGCAGTGGCGCTGCACACTAAGGCGCGATCGCGGCGATCGTCATGGCGAGTGTTGGGTTGGATAGCAGCCTTTGGTACGGTGTCTTTAATTTCGGCCTTTGCGGGAATGAGTGTTGTCTTACTGTCGCCTTTTCAAGCAGAGCAGGGGGGTGATGCGAAGACCTCTTTTTTTGAGGTGATGGCTCGCAGCTTGCAAGGGAAGATGAGTCGGCCTATCAATTTATTGGTGCTAGGGGTTGACAAGGTTTTGGGGGCACCGGAAGGCTCGCCAGAAAGTTTCCGTGGCCGCACCGATACTATTTTGCTGGCGCGGTTTAACCCTGATGACAACACCATCACAGTGTTGAGTATTCCTCGGGACAGTCGCGTTGACATTCCGGGCTATGGGGTTGATAAAATCAATGCGGCCAATGTCTATGGTGATGTCCCCCTAGTTGCCAAGGTGGTGAGTCAAACCCTGAACTACACTCCGGTTGATCGCTACATTCGCATTGGCCCGGGAGCGTTTCGTGCCCTTGTGGATTTGGTGGGGGGCGTAGAGGTCAATGTTCCCAAGCGGATGTATTACAGTGATCACACCCAAAAACTCTACATTGATCTCTACCCTGGATTACAAACCCTCAACGGTGAGCAGGCTGAGGGCTTTGTACGGTTTCGCTACGATGACCTCGGTGACATTGGCCGGGCACAACGCCAGCAAATGTTGATCAAGGCGCTGCAAACGAAACTAGCGAATCCAGTCATGTTGACGCGGCTCCCCCAACTCCACGAGGTTCTCCAGAAACACGTAGATACCGATTTGACCTTTGGCGAACTGATGGCGATCGCCCAATTTAGCCTGCGCACGGATCCTGAGAATCTGCGCATGATTCTGTTGCCCGGGCGCTTTAGTGGTGATGGGTACGATGCCAGCTACTGGCTCCTTGACTACGACGGGATCGATCGCATCGTTGAGACTTACTTTGCAGCGCGATCGCGCTCAGTGTCAGCCAGCCCCACTTGGAGTGAAAGTGGTTCGGTACGCATCGCGTTACAAAATGCCTCGGGACACCCCGATGCGGCTCAAGATATGGCGGACTTTCTATACCACCATGGCTACAGCAATGTCATCATTAGCGATGACTGGCACCAAGAAGCCGCCGCAACCGAAGTCTTGGCGCAGCAAGGAGATTTAGGGGCGGCTCAAATGGTGCGCTCTGTATTGGGGGTTGGGCGGGTGTCGGCCAACTCAACTGGGGTGATTTCGTCGGATGTAACGGTGCGCATTGGCCGCGATTGGGTTGACATCCTGCATTGAGGCGCAAACGCTTCCAAGGGTAACCGAGCAGTCCTGACCTATAATAGCGCTAATCGGTTTCTGTGGGGAGCAGCCACAGAACGCAAGGGGGAAAGTCCGGTGCAAGTCCGGCGCTGTCCCGCAACTGTGATGACGGTTTTTGGCCGCTCTGAGTCAGGATGCCCGCCGAGGATTGTTGCATATCTGCGAGGTACAGATGAATGAAAGTCAGGCAATGGAAGCGGCTCCCTCTGCTGGGGGCGATCGCCCTGCTGGCGATGTATATGGTGATTGCCAGCCCGAGGGCGGTGTTGGCGATGCACATCAGTGAAGGGTTTTTACCCGTTGGCTGGGCGCTGGGCTGGTGGTTAGGGTTCTTGCCATTTTTGGGATGGGGACTCTGGTCACTGCGGCAACAGGTGAAGACACAGCCCGAGTCCACCCTACTACTCGCATTGGCGGGKGCCTATGCATTTGTTTTATCGTCGTTAAAACTTCCCTCGGTCACCGGTAGCTCGTCCCACCCGACGGGAATTGCCCTAGGAACGGTTCTTTTTCGGCCACCCATCATGACGGTGTTGGCCACCTTGGTCTTACTGTTTCAGGCGTTGCTCATTGCCCACGGTGGCTTGACCACCTTGGGTGCCAATGGCTTTTCCATGGCAGTGGTCGGGCCATGGGTGGCATGGGGCTGCTATAACGGCATCTTGCGTCTGACCGGAAAGCCGGCGATCGCCCTGTTTACTGCTGCGTTTGCGGCTAATGTCATTACCTATGCCCTCACCGCGTGGCAGTTAGCCCTAGCCTTTCCCGATAGTGTTGGCGGGGTGGCAGCCGCATTTGGCAAATTTGCCGCCGTGTTTGCCATCACCCAAATTCCCCTTGCCATTAGTGAGGGTCTATTGACGGTTTTAGTCTGGAACTGGCTCACCACTTACTGCGCAGCAGAATTACGCACCCTTAATCTGTTACAGGAGCGTGGTCACCATGGTTAACTCGAAAGCGAAGCAGGTTTGGCTGCTGCTTGGTGCCGTTGTGCTCCTTGGGGCAGCACCGCTGCTGTTTGTTAACGCCGAGTTTGAAGGTGCCGATGCCCAAGCGGAAGACCTCATTACCGACATTGCACCCGATTATACCCCTTGGGCTACGCCGGTGTTTGAACCCCAGAGTGCGGAGGTTGAGTCACTATTCTTTGCCCTGCAAGCCAGTCTGGGGGCGGGGGTGATTGGCTTTGTGGTGGGGCAATACACCGAGCGCCACCGCCAAAAACGTCTTCAAATTCGCCGGGAGAAGTAACGGTAGCGTGCTGCATGCACCATCACCTTGACTCCTACGCCTACCGGAATGGGCTACGGCACATACCGCCCGAGCAGAAGCTCCTTTTTGCGATCGCCCTGCTCCTGTTTACGTTTTTTGCCCATCCTCTCAGTCAAGGGCTGTTGTGGCTCTGGCTCAGTGTCTGGGTTGTTGGCTATGCTCGCATCCCGTGGCGGGTTTATGCTGCGGTGCTCGGGGCGATCGCCCTATTTTGGGTGTTGAGCCTGCCCAGCCTGTTAGTGCAGGTGGCACCCACAAGCTTAGTGACGACAACAACAGAGCCACTGCTGGGGCGCCTCAGTGTTGGTGGATGGTCGGTCTTTATTCCGCAGGCACAGGTCACTCAAGCCCTTGGGGTGGGGCTGCGCACCTTGGTGGCCAGTAGCTGTTTGGTCTTTATCCTTTTCACGACCCCCTTTCCAGAACTGCTAGGGGTACTTGAGCGGCGCTCAGTCCCCTCCTTTCTGCTGGATATTTTGATGCTCATGTATCGCTATATTTTTATTCTGCTGGACACAGCCGTCAGCCTCCAGCTCGCACAGCGGGCACGGGGGGGGTATCAACGGCGATCGCGCTGGCTCTATAGCCTCAGCCTGTTGGCAGCACAACTGTTTCGGCAGTCCTTACAGCGCTACCAAGGCACAAACCTTGCACTCCTGAGTCGCGGGTTTACGGGACAGTTTCGGGTGTGGCGATCGCCGCCCTACGCATACTCCCAGCGGTATGCTGTGGAAGCAGGACTTGGCGGTGGCCTGCTGCTGCTAGTCAATCGTATCCTTGGTTGAGACTATGTCTGTACCGCTGCTGGAGTTTCGCCACGTTTGGTTTCGCTACCCCAACACCCTAACACCGGTGTTGCAAGACTGCTCGGTGGCGCTTGGTGCTGGTCGGAAAACCGCCCTACTGGGTCTGAATGGCTCTGGCAAATCCACCCTCTTTTACGTGGCGGCAGGACTCTACCGCTGCGATCGCGGTGAGGTGTACTGGCAAGGACAGCGACTCGTGCATCAACCCGCAGCATTGCGGCAATGGCGGCAGCGAGTGGGGCTAGGGTTTCAAGACCCAGAGCAACAATTGGTGGCCGCCACTGTGGCGGAGGATATTTCCTACGGTTTGTGCAATTTAGACCTACCCACCCCTGAAATTGAAGCCCGCCTTGAGCAAACCCTGCGGGAATTTGAGCTACTGGAGTTAGCTGATTGTCCGCTGCACCACCTGAGCTTGGGACAAAAGCGCCGCGTCGCACTGGCGGGGGTGATGGCCTTAGCCCCCCCCCTGCTCCTCCTTGACGAACCAACGACCTATTTAGATCACACCCAAACGGAGCACCTTAGGGCGGTGCTGGATCGCATCCATGCCGCTGGCACCACCATCGTGATTGCAACCCACGACCTTGACTTTGCCTACTGCTGGGCCGATTGGATTATTATTCTTGCCGACGGCCACGTTGTTGTCAGCGATTGCTCCGATGTGGTCTTTGATCAATGGCAGACGCAGGCTAGCAGCCAATGCCTTGGCATCCCCACCCTCTTAAACCTCTGGTTGAGCCTCCCTCCCTCGTGGCGCCGCCAGCGCCAGCCCCCTCGCACCGTTGCTGAGTTTAGCCACGCCCTAGGGGATCTGTTTCGTAAACTACTCCCAGCTAAAGCAGGGAGCTTTTAGTAGCCCTGCAGTTAGCAAGCCAACCGCGAGCCTCTGGGGTGGTTTACAACACCCCCAATCGACCGTTACCAGTGCCTTGAACAACCGTTTCTGGTGTCCGCAGTATAATTATAACCTAAGGCAACTAAAGTTGCTAAAGGAGCTTTCCTCCCCGCACTGAAGTACGGGGCTTCCAGCCCTACCCAGATCGGAAGAGC
>NZ_JAKLTV010000056.1:0-19028 GCF_022698185.1 Synechococcus sp. PCC 6717
ATTTTGGCTTCTACACTGMAGCRRWWCCCCTTCACATCGGGTAGGGCTGGAAGCCCCGTACTTCAGTGCGGGGAGGAAAGCTCCTTTAGCAACTTCAGTTGTTTTAGGTTATAATTGTACTGCGGACACCAGAAACGGTTGTTCAAGGCACTGGTAACGGTCGATTGGGGGTGTTGTAAACCACCCCAGATGCTCGCGGTTGGCTTGCTAACTGCAGGGCTACTAAAAGCTCCCTGCTTTAGCTGGGAGTAGTTTACGCTCCTAAACCTGCCTGTTAGACTCTAATTTAGCCGCTAAATAATTCCATCGAGCAGATAATCTGTGCCCCATCTCGCCGTTCCTCTGGGTTAATTACGCATAGGGCATCGTGCTCCCGCAGAAAGGTCACCAGTTGTGCTAACTGCTCATCGCTGATCCCTGCCTTCAATTCCCGATTCAGGCGGGCGATCGCATTCTGCTTTAAGGGATACTGGTTAATCTCCTCGATCGCTCGTTCCAAGTTTTCCCATTCCGTCCCCATTGCCAGTAGGGGGGTGGTTTCGCGAACATGTTGGGTGTAGGCCATCAGGCGATCATACGTCCGTGCCGCCGCACTGCGCTTATTGCCTAGGGTGCCCGCCACCGTTTTAGTTTGCTCGGTGCCCACCACTTCTTGATTTTCGTTGAGGCGATCGCGCAACCGTCCTCGCAGATTGATCAGCCGCTCCACCCCCTCCGCTGGCAAAAACGAGTAGCAGAGAATCTCCTCCGCCTGCTGCCCAATCCGGTCTACCCGGAGGGGATGCCGCAAAAATAGCTTGACTTGGAGTTTGCGGGTAAGGAGTTGCGATCGCAACCGCTGCAACCCCTCCTCATCAGCGGCACTGGGCGCACCATAGGTGAGTTGCTGCCGAAACTCCTATGCCATCAAGGTTTGCAACCGAAGCGCCTGCCCCTGATCCATCCGCTCTGGTTCTACCCCAATTGCTAACGCTTGTCGGAGTTCCTCCTGGGGCAAACGGTACATCCCCACCAGCAATCGACACGCCGCCCCTCACCCCCCTCAAACTGCTCAATGTCATCATCAATTTGTCGCCATCCTCGTAAGTTGAAATAGCCCACACAGAAATCAGCACGGTAGGCTTGCTTCAGGTAGTGCTGCAACTCAGGCAGGATGGGTTGCTCGATATTGTCGTAAATACTGGACATGAATTTTATACAGAGCAGGATTTTGGGCTGACGTGATCGATCATATCCAGCAGGTTTTCAATTGGCTAAACGCTACCCGTTGCCCTGCTAAGAATCATGAAGTGCAGTCCTACCAATGCCCACGCCCTGAATTTTCAAAACCACCCAGAAGCCTTCAAACACCGACTCAAAGGGTTAACCTCCGGCAGTTGGGGAGTCCCGATGGCAGAACGAATCGAGCGACTGAACCGCTGGATTTTGGATAGCAGAACCTTTACGTAACAGTGTTTTACGGCTTGTCAACGAAAWCGATGCACTTTKACTTGGGAGCTAACAGGTGGGCATTGCATAATATAGATATGAATTAGAGAAAAAACGAATGCAGTGTCCCAAATGTCAATCTACCCACATCCATAAGAATGGATGCAACAGGCAAGGGAAACAAAATCATATTCATATTTGCGTCACCTGTGGACGGCAATTCACTAAAAACTATGACAGACCAATATGATGAACAGACCAAACAGGACTGCCTGACCGCTTATGTGAACGGGATGGGATTTAGAGCGATAGAGCGATTAAAGGAAGCCCATCACACAGAGGGATAGCTTGGTAGCCCCGTACTAAAGTACGGGGAGGAAAAGCTACCTAGCAACTTTAGTTGCTCTGTGCTAATCTATACTTAATCGCCATCCTTGGTGAAAAACCCAATCGGCGACAGTTGTTACAAGTAAGCAGAACTTTGGGACTTTGCCTCAAGGAACTGTGTAGGGGCGGTTTGCTCACGCCTTTACGAGTTCGTTTGTGGACTACGTAAGAATCCCCCACCTTTAGGTGGTGGGAGTGTCAAAACTATCATTCATTGTCAACAGCGGCTGTCGCATGCTAAGGCTGCACAATTACCCGTGTACCCACTTCAATTTTCTCGAATAGGGCACGAATATCACTGTTACGCATCCGCACGCAACCATGGGACACTGCTTGGCCAATAGCAGACTCGTTGGGAGTTCCGTGGAACCCCGCATAGTTGTTATTCCCCATCGGGGCAAACACAATGAGGCGATCGCCCAAGGGATTGCGTGGCCCCGGCGGAATCACTGACCCAGTAAAGGGGCTTTCCCAGCGGGGGTTGACCACTTTATGGAGGACTTTAAATTGACCTTGGGGCGTTTCCCAGCCCGGCTTACCCACCGCAACTGGGTAGCTAACCAGCACCTGATCACCCTCGTACAAGAAAACACGGCGCTCCCGTAACCGCAGGACAATCTTACGCTCTAAGGCGGGTAAAAAATTAGCAGCATCCCCCAGAGGAGGTAATGCCATTGTGGGGGGAGCAATCGTCAATGGTAAATACGGCTCTGTGTCAGGGGCACGACTCAGGGTTGCCTCAGCAGGGACAGCACCAGCACTGCTGTAGCCAGTAGCGATCGCCCCGATAGCGCCTATCAACAAACCCCAAAAATGTGTTTTTCCCCACCGTGACATGATGACGACTCCTAGCTTAATCTTTTTTGTCAATATGGGGTTACTTATGAGCTTAACTACCACTGAAGCTATGCTCTTGTACCCCACATTGTGCATTTGCTAAATAGCAAAAGGCGGCGTTGCCGAATGGAAGTATGATGTTCGGGTGTGAGTCTTTTGCCGCCCTCACCCTAGCCCTTTCCCAAAGGAGAGGGAACAAGACTCTTAGCGCCCTTCTCCTTGGGGAGAAGGGTTGGGGATGAGGGCAGCCACACTCAGCAACACCCAAAAAGCTACCGTTGGTTACACGCCTAGTACAGAATCCGAGCAGGTGGCATAGCAGGCGGTGGAGCAGCAGCAGGGATGCGAGCTGGAGGTGGCGCGGTGACTTGGGGGACTTGAACCGGGGTGACGGCTACGTAGGGAGGGGCAGGCACAATAGCGGCACAAATGATTTTGGCCGTTGGGACGCTGGCCTTAGGCTTGAGAATCACGGCAATATCGATACCCTCAACAATTTCAGCCCGAAAAGGGCGCTGGCGATGTTTGCGATCAAACACCACCACAATTTCTTCTCCCCACGGCTGGCGTAGAGTGACATTATCGCCATCAATATTGGTAACAATTCCCCGCACAGCCTTGACCTCACGGGCTTCGGCGGGAGCTAACATCACAGTTGCACAAGTTGCTGTTGCAGCAAGGGCAACCACAGCGGCACGACGCATATTAAACACAGCTTTACTCCTGTTTAATCAATCCAAACCACGGTATTTAGGCGTGTTGAACAATTTCTTGACGCCCCACAAAAAAGCAATCCCAGTCATTCAAACCAAGTGTCCTTAGAACGAACTCAGGATTCTAGAACTTGAATACTGAAAATTGCATGAACGAGAAGTGAATAATTACCCGCATTGTACGAACGAGTTCCCGAGAGCGTCAAGGTTTATCGATGAATCTTGATACTTCCTTAAGGACATCAACATTGACCTATTGCTGTCCTAGGACAGTCGTCCATGCCATCAATGGGCGGTGCTACCGCTCAGCAGACTGGTTGCTGGCGTAGCTGACAACGTGCCTAGGGGTGTATAACGATAGGCTGCCCAACCTCAAGCACTCAATAGACAGGTGTTTGCTGGTTACGGCATACGTGACCTGCTAAAGGTGTCGTTAAGCGGCTAAGACTTTTAGGCAGGCACGGGCGATCGCCCAATCTTCCTGGGTCTGTAGGACAAGCACTCGAACCCTAGAGGTAGCGCTGGCAATGTCGCGATCGCCATGGTGTTGTTCATTCGCCACAGGGTTGAGGTGCACCCCTAGCCACCCCAGACCGTGGCACACATCAGCCCGCACCGATGGCGCGTTTTCACCAATTCCCGCTGTAAACACCAGTGCATCCACCCCTCCCAAAGGCGGGATTAAGCTAGCAATGCCCCGCTGTAGCGAATAGATAAAGCAATCGTAGGCAAGCTGTGCTGCTGCTACTCCCTGATCGATGGCTGCCAAAATTTGACGTAAATCATTACTAATGCCGGAAACCCCCAACAGTCCCGACTGCCGATTGACCAGTTGATCTAACTGATCCACGCTGTAGCCACGGCGCAGCAAATACAGCAAAATCCCCGGATCAATATCACCACAGCGAGTGCCCATCATCACCCCCGCAGCAGGAGTAAAGCCCATGGTCGTCTCAACACACTGGCCTCCTTTAACCGCTGCCAACGAGCAGCCATTGCCCAAGTGACAGGTAATTAACCGTAATGCTGTCGGGGGCAGCTCTAGCAGTGGAGCGGCACGTTCACTGACGTACTGATGGCTAATGCCATGGAAGCCATAGCGTTGAATACCTGCTGCGCTCAATTCTTGGGGGATAGGATAGGTTCGCGCCACCCTTGGCAGGTGAGCATGGAACGCTGTATCGAACACGGCCACTTGCGGAATCTGTGGGCAGAGTTGCTCCATCACCTCGATGCCTACCAGATTTGCGGGATTGTGCAAAGGAGCATACTCACTAAATTCAGCGATCGCCGCTTTAACAGCAGCATCAACCTGTACAGGAGCCTGATAGCGCAAACCGCCATGTACCACTCGATGCCCAATCATGCAAATATCATCTAGGGTCTGCACAACAGCGGTCTGTCCCTCGGTGAGAGTCGCTAGGAGAGCCTTTATCCAAGCAGGCAACCCAGTGATCGCCCCTTGAGGATGGGTGAGGATGCTCTGGTACTGTTGGTGCGAAGTCTTGACCTTGAGCTTTGCTGTTGTTGGGTCTTCTCCCCAATCCAACAGAGCGTGCCAACAGGGCGGGGGCACAGTGTCTGGCTCAGCCTCCAGTTGATACAAGCAAACCTTCAGGCTACTGGAGCCAGCATTTAGTACCAGTATCGTCGTTGGAAAACGTGTCACCGGAGGTGCCTTAATTACTGCTGCGTTTGAATTTGCTGGTTATCGAGGGCATCCAACAGCTCAGCTAAGGCAATGATATCCTCACCATCGTATTCCCGCTTCCAGAGCAGTTGGGAAATTTGGTTTTCAATAGCTGAGGTCAACACCTGCGTTTCCAGCACACGGCGGACTAACCGTTGAATCATCATAGGCTTCGAACTCTTAGGGCACGTGCTCAGTTGCCTTCTAGGTTAGCCTACCGGATTGGCAGACAACGACCTGTAGCCACTTTGTGAAGTGTCACAATTTCCTATAGTTTAGGGAATGGGATCATAAAGTCTGGTGACCCTAGCATAGGGGATCATCGTATTTAAAGTAAATCGTGTTTCGATAAATTAAGGAAAGTTGAAATTCTAAAATATACCGGATATACTAAAGGGCGACTTTTGTAAACCCGGCAACAGTCCTTATAGCAAAAAGGAGGTAGGGCAACTTGGCCAGAAGACGGAAGCGGAAGAGTCGGCGTCGTCTTGAAGGGCGCAGGATCCTTGAGTGCGTACCTCAATATAGCATTGAGAGTGGCGAAGATAAACCAGTGACCGCGGCTCGGAAATTCATTCAGGCTAAGGGGATCGCGCCACCTGCCTTACTCCTTGTCAAGCGTAATGAGCATACAACCGATCGCTATTTCTGGGCAGAAAAAGGGTTGTTTGGTGCGCAGTACGTTGAAGAGAATCATTTTTTATTTCCCAGCTTGCGGGAATTAGCTGAAGAAAAAATGGCAGCCACAGCACGCTAGCGGCTGTAGTTTTTAACAAAAGATTATTTCTGAGAACAACGAGCTAGGGCACCTCTCTGGCTCGTTCTTTTTTAAGGGATTCCCAACCACGTTCAGCAGGCAATGTTCAACGTAGTTTTTTTAAGTCGGGGGATCGGCCAACGTGTTCATAGCATCAGCGGTGGCAGGCGATCGGAACCCCCAAGCTCCCTAGGTACTGACGCCGCTAGGTATTAATTTCTTTTTAACCTTTTTGATTCCTAGGGCAACCATCGTTAACTTTCGTTGCAATTCATAGGATTCTGTAGCGTGGATCGCATGGATAAATGGAGTCTAAAGGCTATGATGAACTCAAATTGCTTCTGAGTTCGGGTTATGACACTGTACATTGGCAACCTCTCCTATGACGCGACCGAGGAAAATCTGCGCGAAGTGTTTGAAAAGTATGGCGAAATTCGCCGGATTGTGTTGCCGGTGGATCGTGAAACAGGCAAACGTCGTGGTTTTGCCTTCGTAGAGCTAGTGGATGAAAGTCAGGAAACGGCGGCAATTGATGATCTCGATGGCGCAACATGGCTAGGACGCGTGCTCAAAGTGAATAAGGCGAAGCCAAAGCAGTAAGACGCCATCCAAATCTCTCATCCCAAGGGCATACTGGTAGAGAAGTGCTGTTGAGTTTCGCTTGTTTTGCTATGCCCCGACGTTCTCCCCCGCCGCGATCGCCCTCCCGTGCTCGCCCTCAGCCCAGTCGAGTATCGGAAACGGAGTCCAAATTTAACTCCCGTACCCTCGCGGTCTTGGGAGGAGTGTTTATTATTGGTGTTGGTGTTGGTGTCACCTTTAGTAAAACCACCACCCTCAACCCCGATAATGTAGCCTCTACCCAGTTTATTGATCAGGCAGCACCTAACCCCGATATTTGCGTTCAGTTTGGCGCGAGTGCCATTGCCGTTGACACCCGTATTTTTGTTACCTTTAACCCCTTCTCTGTGTTTGTGTCCCAGCCGCTGATGCAGCCGGGCTGCGTGATCCGAGCCAACAACGTTGCACTGCTGGAGCAACGCAAACTCATTACGGGCGAGCAGTTACGCACCTGTCGGCAGCGACTCAATACCTTTGGCTATGTCGGTAACCTCGAAGGTAACCCCGACATTAGCTGTGTCTATCAAAGTAATACCGATAAGAATCTCTTCTTGAAATTATCGGGGCTCAGTAGTGGCTCAGCAGACACCAATAATTTTTAGAGGAGAGGTATGCGGAAACGGCCTCGCTGGCGGCTTAATCAGGGGACTCAACGCTTTGGCTCTGCTTTTATGTTGGCGGGGAAAGTTACCTTCCMTCTGCTGAAAGGTCGTATTTCCTTTCGTAATTGCATGAATCAAATGGCGTTGGTGGGGCCAGAATCGGTGGGGGTTGCCCTCATTACGGCAGCCTTTGTGGGGATGGTGTTCACCATTCAGGTGGCGCGGGAGTTTATTACCTTTGGCGCTACCTCAGCGGTTGGCGGGGTACTGGCGATCGCCCTCACCCGCGAACTGGGCCCCGTATTAACAGCGGTTGTGTTGGCGGGTCGGGTAGGGTCTGCCTTTGCTGCCGAAATTGGCACCATGAAGGTGACGGAGCAAATCGATGCCCTCCATATGCTGGGCACTGATCCGGTGGACTACCTCGTGGTTCCGCGTTTTATTGCCTGCCTGCTGATGTTGCCGATTTTGAATATTCTTTCCTTGGTGACTGGCTTGTGGGGCGGGATGATTATTGCCGATTATCTCTACGGCATTCCCCGCAGCGTTTACATCGAGTCTATTCAAAACTTTCTACAATCGTGGGATATTTGGAGTTCTATTATTAAATCCGGAATTTTTGGCGCTGTTGTGGCCATCATTGGCTGTAACTGGGGGCTGACCACCACAGGGGGGGCAAAAGGGGTAGGACAATCCACCACCGCAGCAGTGGTGATGTCGTTGCTCGCAATCTTTATTCTGAATTTCTTTCTCTCGTGGGCGCTATTTGGCGGGGAGAGTAATTTGATTCCGACGTTCTAGGATGGCGCAAGACTTACGGACAGGTCAGGGCTGGCGTGTTGGCTGGCGCAGCGCGTCTGATGCATTCCCAGCGCTGGTGGGGAGTGACGACTGGGCCGTTGAACTTACCGCCGCCGAATTCCAAGCCTTTACTGCACTACTGGCCCAACTGACGCAGCAGTTACAGGGGATGAGCAGTGAACTGATGCCCGACGAGGCGATCGCCCTCACCGCTAGCAATGACCAGATCTATCTAGAGCTTGACGGCTACCCCCATGCCTACGGCTTACACCTGATTGTGCTTCAGGGGCGGCGGGCTGAAGGGAAATGGCCTGCGCCGGTATCAGCGGATTTCCTGCTGGCGTGCGCTGAGTTGGCTGCGACCCTCAAGTGCCCCAACGCTGAAAGCTAGAATAAAATCAATTGTTTTAGTTGCTGTCGCCCCTATGACCTCTGCCAAGCCTCCCAAGGTGACACCTGCCCTTGCTGCGTTGGTGAACACCACAAAGCAACTGCAACAGCAGGAGCAACTGGTGGGACTATTGCCCCCCCTCATTAGCTATAGCACTGACGCTCTGGGGATGGCCTTTGTCTGGTTGGCGATCTACAACGAACGTGGCAAACAATTGATTGGACAGGGGGGCATCACCCCTGTGGGCGAGGTAGGGCTGCTCAAGCAAAAAATACCGCTAGTCCCGGGTAGCCTTTTAGACCAAGTCCTCATGCAACGTAAGCCCATTAGCTTACCCAGCCTCAAAGAGGAACCCCGCCTTGGCGAGTGGCGCGATGCGGCAGTGCGGCTGGGGATTCAAGGTGCTGTGATTTATCCGATTGTGCGGCATCGCCACCCCCTTGGGGTACTGATGCTAGGCTCAACTACGTGGGGCGAAACGCTACGGGGAGATGACCTTGCCCACATGACTCTCTTGATGAGCGTCCTTGGGGCTGAAGTTGAACGGCTAACGGCCACCAAGCCCAGCAGTGACCCCCCTCAGGCCAGCGTACCCGTAGTGGGTCACGATGACCCCATCCACCATTTACTACAGGAGGCCAGCCGTGCCAACACCCTTGGCCAGCGTATTGAAGCACTGCTGTTGGCCTTGCATCAGTTCTGCCAACCCCAGCGCACGAGTTTGTTTTGGCGTGACTTAGAGCAGCCCCTCTACCGTCGCCGCAGTTACACCCTCGGTAAGCCTATGGGGCGCGAGAGCCAGCGTCAACCCTTGGCGATTACCCAGCAAGAATTGGGGGGATGTTATGCTGCCTTGGCGGGGGGGCAAACCGTAAGTGTCAGTGACATGCAAAGCGTGGTCAGCAGTACGGCTCCGCTGCGCCTGATGCAGATGCTGAACTGCCGTGCCTTAGTGGCTACTCCCATTCTCATGGGCACCGAGGTGATGGGATTCCTGACCCTTGAGAAAGCGGAACCCTATCCATGGAATGACAACGAAAGGAGACTATTGCGAGTCGCAGCAGATCTATTGGCCTTGGCCGCCCCCGTAGAGCGTGCTGAGCAGATGCTGGGGCAAACGCAGCAAGCGCAAAGCCTACTGAGCGATCTCACCCAAGCAATCTGTGATGAACAGGACTGGAAACGAGTGCTACAACAGGCGGGGGAGAGGCTGGCAGCAGAATTTGCAGCCCAGTGGGTATTTTTACTCAGCTACAATTCCCTCAGTCAAACCTTTGATGTGCTGCTTCAGCATCCGGCACCGCGAGGGCGCGATCGCCATCCACCCTTGCCACCCCTGCAAAAAATGGATTGGCAATTACTGGAAACCGCAACCACCGCGATCGCCCTCGAGGACTATACCCACGAACTGCGATTGTTCTCGTGGAAAGATGCCCTCAGCAAACTGAATATTAAATCCTTGATGGTGGCCACCACCACTCCGGGGCATTCCCTAGAAGCCGTGCTCTTGGTGGGTCGCAGCGAGCCAACCCTATGGGGGCGATCGCAACAAACCCTTTTGCAAGACGTTGCCCGTGCCCTTGGCCTCCTCAGTCATCAATGGCAACTGCAAACAACCAACAGCCAGCAAGAGCAGGTGCGCTCGGCAATGTTGGCAGGACTAGCGGCACTACAGCGCACCCAAAATCTGGAGCGTGCAGAATTAGCGGGTCTGCAACACATCATGAACCTAATGCAGGTGCCCCTAGTGGCCTTGGTTACGTGGCCTCCGGGTCAGACAACTGGCTGGATTGTTGCACCACCTCCGGGTCACCCGAAGTTTGCCATCCGGAATGAGGCGGAAGTTGCCATCTACGAAGACCCCCTCATCCACAGCGCCCTCATGGCCTCCCAAGCCGATCTGAGTACCAATCCCCACGCGTGGTTAATTCAAACCACCGCAGCAGCACTTGACCCCCGTACCCGCGAATGGCTTTGTGGGCCAGATATTGGCCAAGTGTTGGCGATCGCCCTGCGAACAGATCCTGAGTACGAGCCTTCAGGAGTATTAATCATTGCCGATCGCCCCCAGCGTCTCTGGTCAACCCTACACCTAGAGTCATTGATTACCCTAGTAAACCACATGGCTTGGGCACACCGCAGCATTTGCTTAGTGCAGGTGCTCACCCAGGGTTGGCAAACCCTAGAAAACCTAAACTGGTACAAACATCGGCGAGTCGAGCACGCCTACGGCCAACTGGCCAGTACCTGCAACCAATTTAACCAGTGGTTGCAACAGCACCCCGAGCAGGCAGATCCGCAGCTGCGCCGCCTCGGGAGTTTACTCCAGAGTCAACTGGAATCCCTGCATCCCCTACTGACGAAGGAAATATGGCAACTTGAAAAGTCCGTTGACAGTGCTGGTTTGGCAGTCATTCTCAAGCGCACCCTCGACCGCATTGAACACTGGAAACAAAAGAAAGACCTCTGGATTCAGGTGCACAACCAACCTGTGCTCACCCTCAACGGCGATATTAGCAAGCTAGAGCTAATCCTTTACGAGTTACTTTTATTTGCCTGCCAGCGATCGCCCTCCCAAGGACGGGTGGATCTCTGGTGTCAGCAACTCCAAGGAATAGGGCAGGGAGGCAAAGCCCTTGCATGGCTCGAGCTGTCGATTACCGATAATGGCGACATCGACCCACGCTTGCTCATTGATCTGCACCACCTCGATCATTTAGATTGGCTGGCACCGTCCAGCTTAGATCACCCCCCCGGTCGCCACCTCAAAGTCTGCTTTGCCCTCTGCCAGCGACTTGGCTATACCCTCGATATGTACAAACTAGAGGATGGCCGTGTCCTCAGCCGCTTAGTGATTCCCCTCAACAATGGCGATAGTGGCACCTTTGAACTGCAACAATCGTCACAACCGCGCTCCCCCCAATGACCCCGAGCACCATTGCCTTACTGGGGCTACCCAATACCGGTAAATCCACCTTCTTTAACCGCATTGCTGCGGCTCGTACTCGGGTGGGCAACTGGCCGGGTATCACCGTAGATATGGCTCAGGCCACCGTGACCCTCAACGGCGAAAGCGTCACCCTCGTGGATTTACCCGGCATCTACGATCTGGCGGGAACCGCTGCCGATGAAACCATTGTGCGGCAGTTTCTTTCCCAGGTGCCGGTGCGGTTAATTCTGGTGATTCTCAATGCCAGCCAAATTCAGCATCAGTTACGGTTGGTGCTGCAAGTCAAAGCGTGGGGAATTCCAACGGTCGTTTTGTTGAATATGGTGGATGAAGCGCGACGATTGGGAATTGAGATAAACACCCAAGCGTTGGGCGATCGCCTCGGTGTACCCGTGGTTGCCCTGAGTGCCAAGTATGGCGGTGGCTATCTAGAGGCCTACCACACCCTCAGCCATGCCCTGCAGCACGCCCCCATCCCCTCACAGCCTCTGCAAGAGCCTGTGCTACCCGATATTCCCCCTGAGGCAGTCGCACCGTTCCTCAAAGGAGTTGTCACCTGGCCCAGTTTGCCCCAACAAACCCTGACGCAGCGGCTGGATCGCTGGCTGTTGCACCCCCTGTGGGGGCTGCCCCTGTTTTTCGTGGGACTGTACCTTGTCTTTCAAGGGGTGTGGAGTCTTGGGCTAGGGGTACAGGGTTGGCTCAGCGATGGTTTTGAGCAGTTACAAGCCACCGTGCTCAGCCCCCTCGTAGCGCCGTGGCCACCCTTGTGGCAGAGCATGGTGGTCGAGGGGCTGTATGGGGGCATCACCACCGTTGCGTCCTTTGTGCCTTTAGTAACAATTTTTTTTATTGCCATGGCCATCATTGAGGACAGTGGCTACCTAGCGCGAGCCGCGTACTTAATGGATGGTCTCATGGCGCGATTAGGACTAGATGGCCGCAGTTTTGTGCTCAGCCTCATGGGGTTTGGCTGCAACGTCCCCGCCTTGATGGCCACGCGCGTCATCCGCTCACCAGGGCTGCGGCTGCTGACGATGCTGGTGATTCCCTTCTCCCTGTGCTCGGCACGGCTACAGGTGTTTGTCTTTCTCATTGCCTGTTTATTTCCCCCCCACTGGGGAGCGGTAGTGCTCCTGTCTCTGTACGGTTGGAGTGTTGTGGTTGCCCTGCTCACCGCCCTGTGCGCCCAAGGGTATTTTCCCAATACGGATCCCTTTCTTTTGGAGTTGCCTCCCTATCGTTGGCCAACCTTGGCACAGGTGGGGTGGCGGGCATGGGGGGAAGTACGGCATTTTTTGGCGCGCGCCAGTGGATTTATTATGGCGGGGGTACTGGTGGTGTGGGCACTTACCCATTTGCCCCTCAGTGCTGCTCCTGCCAGTGCCGAAACTTGGGCAGGTCAATTGGGTCTGGCTCTACAACCGCTGTTAGCTCCCGTGGGTATTACGCCACCGTTGACCATTGCCTTGATCGTAGGGTTCGTGGCCAAGGAGATTGTCATTGGTGCGTTGGCCGTCATTTACCAGTTACCTGGCAGTGAGCTACAGCAGGCGATCGCCCGAGATCTCACGCCCCTACAGGCCTATAGTTTTATGGTGTTTACGTTGCTTTATACCCCCTGCTTAAGTACGCTGGCGACCCTGTGGAGCGAGTCGAAGCAGTGGCAATTTACTGTGTTTGCGACCGTCTATGCCCTTGGCATCGCGTGGCTGGTCAGCGGTAGTGTGTATCAACTGGGACATTGGTGGGGGTGGGGATAGTGACCACTCTGTGGGGCGTTGGCGTAGGCCCTGGCGATCCAGAGTTAATTACCCTCAAAGGCTGGCGGCGGCTGCAAGCAGCACCGGTGGTGGCCTTTCCGGCAGGGGTGCAAGGGCGTATGGGGGTGGCAGAGCAGATTATTGCCCCCCATCTGAAGCCACAGCAGGTACGGCTCCCCCTTGAGTTTCCCTACGTCTTGGACGAGAACCAGTTGCAGCAAGCATGGCACATTGCGGCTGAGTGTGTCTATGACTACCTGCAGCAAGGACTGGATGTGGTGTTTGTCTCGGAAGGGGATGTGAGCTTCTATAGTACCTTCACCTACCTTGGCAGCGCTGTCCAGCAGCTTGACCCCACGGTACCCCTAGGAATTATTCCGGGAATTTGCTCGCCCTTAGCGGCAGCGGCGGTCTTGGGGCTGCCCTTGACGTGCGGCGGCGATCGCCTCGCTATTTTACCTGCTATGTACCATGCAGATGAACTCACCCAAGCATGGGGATGGGCCGATGTTCTTGTCTTAATGAAAGTACGGGCGGTCTATCCCCAAGTGTGGCAGTGGTTGCAGACCCATAATCTGCTGGCGCAAGCGGCGGTGGTGATCTGGGCAACAACCCCCCAGCAACAGGTGTATTACCCTCTGACTCGCTGGCCTGCCTTAGAGCTACCCTACTTTTCACTGTTGCTGGTGTGGAAATATGCCTCCCCATTTCGGTCTGACAAAAAAATGGGGCATTTCACAATATAGAATAGATATGAGTTAGAGAAGAAACGAATGCAGTGTCCCAAATGTCAATCGACCCACATCCGTAAGAATGGACAGAACAGACAAGGGAAACAGAATCATATTTGCGTCACCCGTGGACGGCAATTCATTAAAAATTATGACAGACCAAACAGAACTGCCTGAGCGCTCAGCAATGCCGTTTCGTCTTTGGGGGCGGCTCAAGTCTATCTTACAGAAATTGAATTAATTATATTAAATTATACTAACTTATAAGGTCGTGCTGGGCGGTGACCACGATTCCTCGGTAATTATGGTAGCACTGGGGCGCAACTGGGCTGACTCCATGCTGCCATGGACTTGTAATGCTTGGATAAGGTTAGCCATTTCTAGGGCATTGAGGGCATACTCCCACCCTTTGTTGCTTTTAATGCCTGCTCGCTCTAGCGCCTGCTGCATCGTATCGGTCGTGAGGATGCCATAGACAATGGGAACGCCGGTTTGCATCGCAGCCGTGGCAATCCCTTTAGTAACTTCGGCGGCCACATAGTCAAAGTGCGGGGTTTGACCACGAATGACCGCACCGAGGCAGATTACAGCCGCATAACGACGGCTCGCCGCCATTTGGGCAGCCACAAGGGGAATTTCAAAGCTGCCGGGTACCCAAGCATAGTCCACTTGAACTCCCTTGGGGTTTGGGTCAACCCCATGGCGACGTAAGCAATCTTGGCAGCCTTCCAGCAGCTTAGTGGTAATCAAGTCATTAAACCGGGAAATGACTATGGCAAACCGTGGTGAGCCAAGAACTTGATAGGTGCCTTCAAAAACAGCCATAGGGGAGGTTGCAGCCGATAAAGCATTAGGGCAGTTGCCCCTTCTCAGTATAACGTGCCCTTGGGCACTCCTAGGTTGCAATCCTCAACTGAGGGAGGCGGTTTACAGCCGAAGGGTGAGTGTTGTTCCCCCCTCTGGTAAGACGAACTCTTGGCTAGCGGTTTTGCCTTTGGCGGTTACTGTTAAGCGATAGCGCCCGAGGTATCCTCGCCCTTGCCAGTGTCCTGCTTGGTTGGTTTTACCGCTGAGCGTTGTCCACCAGTCCTGAAAGAGGAGTTGGCGGTAGGTACGGGCGGCGCTTTTGGGCGAAAAATCACGGCGGTAGAGTGCGGCTTGGGGTCGCCAGTGGTTGCCTTCCCAAAACCCCCAGAGCAGAATTTCTTTGACGGCGGGGKGGGCAAAGGCAATACGATAGATCTGCCGTAGGGTCTGCGCCTGCTGCTCCTCGTCCGCAAGGCTAACGCTAACTTCAGTAATTTTTAGGGGTAAGTTAAATTGCGCTAAGGTATCGAGGGCACGCTGCATTTTAGCCGCATCGAGCGGGTATTCTAAATGGGCTTGAATGCCAATGCCACCAATGGGTACCCCTTGGTTAAGTAGTGTACGAATCTGCTGAACATAATCGTCGAGGCGATCGCCTTCGATAATGCCGTAGTCGTTCACGTAGAGCACGGCTTTGGG
Source organism: Synechococcus sp. PCC 6717 (assembly GCF_022698185.1). Lineage (NCBI taxonomy): Bacteria > Bacillati > Cyanobacteriota > Cyanophyceae > Synechococcales > Synechococcaceae > Synechococcus > Synechococcus sp. PCC 6717. The sequence goes on from NZ_JAKLTV010000056.1 coordinate 15,178, forward strand.
GTTGCCTTCGTGGCACCACTCAAACATCTCCTTAACGATGCCATCTCCTAAGCGGCTGCGGAAAAAATTACCGTGAAGCATTTCGTTATTAACATCAAACTCATTGATGCGCCCACGGTAGTGACGACAAACAGCGATGGCATGGGTCTTGACTGCGGAGCGCAATTGCTCGGGAGTTAGGGTTTTGAGCCATGCTGGATTGAACTGTTCTACTTCCCAAAAGAGGGTGTGCCCCCGCATGGGCCAACCTTGCGCCTCACTCCAAGCTAGGATGCGATCCGCCATCGTAAAGTCTAGCTTGCCCTGCTCTGGCTCAAGGTCATACCACTTCAGGGCATTTTCATGAACAGCGGCATTAAAATTCTGACGGGCGGTATCTCGGTACCAGTTGGCTGCTGCCGGTGGCGATGGTGCAAACATCGCTGTATCTAAGGCAACACCAAAGGCAAAGGTGTGGGTTTGCTGACTCAGCATGATACTGGCATTGGCAATCCCCCGTCCTTGAGCATCTTCCACAACCACGGTGAGGGGAGCTTGCCGCAGTTGTTCGATGCGTGCTGTTAGAGCATCGGTGGCAGAAGTGGCTGATTGCCGGGCACAGGCCAGCACCAATCCAGCACTCAAGCACAGCAACAGCAGATAGCGCAGGAGCTTTAACATTGCTGCTCGAAAAAAACGTTTCCCTTCAACGGTAGCAATTTCTATATAACAACAGCTATGAGCAGCAGGACGGGTGATCCTGTATAGACAACTCCTTCAATGGTTCCGCTTTTTTCAGGGGAGGCATCGCCCTGTAGCAACGATCGCCATAGCCTAGCAGGGAACCTGAAGGAGTTGATCTTAACAGCCGCTTACCGGGGGACTTACGATGTGGCTAAGGCAGCCGTAGCATCCTGGCGTTGGAAGACAAGTCGCTCGTTATCCCCCACCTCAACGATCACTGTATCCCCATCATAGAAATCGCCACGCAGAATGCCTTTGGCTATAGGGGTTTCCAGTTGTTTTTGCACTGCCCGCTTCAGCGGACGGGCACCATAGACGGGATCGTAGCCTACCTCGACTAGGAAGTCGATAGCTTTGTCCGAAAGGGCGAGGGTAATGTGGCGATCGCTCAGGCGATCTTGCAGCCGCTGCACTTGCAGTTTCACAATCTGCCGCAACTGCTCTTTGCGCAGGCTATGGAAGATAATAAACTCATCCACGCGGTTGAGAAATTCCGGGCGGAAGTGGTTGCGCATGGCCTCCATAACGCGGTTGTACATTTCACTGTAGCGGCTGTCATCCCCGGCCACATCCAGAATGTATTGCGAGCCGATATTGCTGGTCATGATAATGATCGTGTTTTTGAAATCGACGGTGCGCCCTTGGGCATCGGTGACCCGCCCATCATCAAGAATTTGCAGGAAAACATTAAACACATCGGGATGGGCTTTTTCAATTTCATCAAAGAGAACAACAGCGTAGGGACGACGGCGAATGGCCTCGGTCAGTTGCCCGCCTTCGTCATAGCCAACATAGCCCGGCGGGGCACCAATGAGGCGAGATACGGCGTGTTTTTCCATGTACTCGGACATGTCAATGCGTACCATGGCCTCTTCGGTGTCAAACATGAAGGCCGCCAGCGTCTTAGCGAGTTCGGTTTTACCCACACCCGTTGGGCCGAGGAAAATAAAGCTAGCAATGGGACGGTTGGGGTCGGCTAAACCCGCCCGGGAGCGCTGAATGGCTTCAGCCACAGCGGTAACGGCCTCGTCTTGGCCAATGACTCGCTTGTGGAGTTCGTCTTCTAGGTGCAGCAGTTTTTGCGCTTCTGATTCCACCAACTTACTGATGGGAATGCCGGTCCACTTGGAGATGATTTCAGCAATGTCTGCCTCGGTGACTTCATCCCGCAGCAGCGATCGCCCACCGACTTGGATCTGCTGTAGCTTGGCTTCGGTATCGGCCAGTTGTTTTTGCAGATCCGTGAGTTTGCCGTACTTCAGCTCTGCAGCGCGGTTGAGGTCATAGTTGCGCTCGGCTTGCTGAATTTCAATATTGACTTTTTCAATATCTTCCTTAATGGCTTGCAGTCGATCAATGACTTCTTTTTCCGCTTGCCACTGGGCATTAAGGCGGCTTTGCTCTTCCTTGAGATCGGCGAGTTCTTTCTCCAGTTTTTCGAGGCGATCGCGAGAAGCAGCAGAGGTTTCTTTTTGCAGCGAGAGCCGCTCCATTTCTAGCTGCAAAATTTTGCGGTCAATTTCATCCAGTTCCTCAGGTTTAGAGGTAATCTCCATTTTCAGTTTGGCGGCTGCCTCATCCACAAGGTCGATGGCTTTGTCCGGCAAGAAGCGATCGCTAATGTAGCGGGTTGACAGTGTGGCCGCAGCCACCAGAGCCGTATCGGAAATTTTCACCCCATGGTGAATTTCGTAGCGCTCTTTCAGACCCCGCAAAATCGAGATCGTATCTTCAACGCTGGGCTGATCCACATAGACCTGTTGAAAGCGCCGCTCTAAGGCTGCATCTTTCTCGATATATTTGCGGTATTCATCAAGGGTGGTGGCACCAATACAGCGCAGTTCCCCCCGCGCCAGCATGGGCTTGAGCAGGTTGCCCGCATCCATCGCCCCTTGGGTTGCCCCTGCCCCCACAACGGTATGGATTTCATCAATAAAAAGAATAATCTGGCCGTTGGACTCGGTTACCTCTTTGAGCACTGCTTTGAGGCGCTCTTCAAACTCACCGCGGTACTTGGCACCGGCAATCAGCGCCCCCATATCCAAGGCAATGAGTTGGCGATCGCGCAGGGAATCGGGAACATCCCCCGCCACAATACGCTGAGCCAAGCCCTCGGCAATGGCAGTTTTACCCACCCCCGGCTCGCCAATTAAAACCGGATTATTTTTAGTCCGCCGCGAGAGAATTTGAATCACCCGCCGAATTTCATCATCACGCCCAATCACCGGATCCAGCTTGCCTTGGCGGGCAAGGAGCGTCAGATCACGGCCATACTTTTCAAGGGAGGCGTATTTTCCTTCTGGGTTTTGATCCGTCACTTTTTGAGTACCGCGAATTTGCTGAATGGTTTCTCGTAGCCCTCGTTCTGTGAGGCCAACATCCTGGTAGAGCTTTTTGCCGAAGCGATCGTCGTGAGTAAACCCCAAGACTAAATGCTCAATCGAGATAAAGTCATCCCCAAATTGTTTACGCACCTCGTCAGCGCGATCTAGGAGCTTATCCAGACTTTGCCCCAAATAGACGCCACTGGGATTCGCAATCTTGGGCTGACGATTGATAAACTCATCGGTGAGATCCCGCAGCCGCTGTACAGAGCAACCAGCTTTCTGAAAAATTTGCGTTGCCAAGCCATCCTGCTCCAGCAAGGATTTCATCAAGTGCTCACTTTCAATATTTTGCTGTTGAGCCTGTTTGGCTAAATCTGGTGTGCGGGCGATCGCCGCCCATGCCTTCTCGGTAAATAGATTTGGATTGGATGGTTGCATGGCTAGACCCCCTGACCCGTGCTGGTCTGGTAATGTTTTTAACTATTTGTATTGTAGATGTGACCAAGCTACAGACAGTTTCGGACTTCCCTACTGCCAAGGTAGGATTAACGCCCACCTTCAAGGGTAGTTTATAGAAAATGGAGGGCACGGGAACCAGATAAACCCCCTTGCTTCAGGTCGGGGATACAGAATGGTTCCCGCGCCGCTGCAAAGCGGCAGAGTTGATCAACCCTGGCACTCCTCGATATAGCGCTTAACGGTTTGAGCCGACACATGGCCACAGGTTCCCCAATAAAACGACCTGGCCCAAAGCGGATCTTTTTGGTAGAGCTGCTTCAGCCAGGGAAACTCCATCCTAGA
>NZ_JAKLTV010000057.1:0-2648 GCF_022698185.1 Synechococcus sp. PCC 6717
CCCCCAAGGCCAAAAGGGCACGTTGGGTAAGGCGACTGGCTTTGCGGCGAGCAGCGTCTAGAATGCGGTTAGCGGCACTGATGGCTTCCTTTTCCTGTCGCTCTAACAGGAGTGTATCTTGAATCGCCTTTTGGTTGGCCTCCTGACTAGCGGACAGGTATTGATAATCTAGATCGCTGAGGCTTTTGCCACTTGCCCACAGGAGAGCATCTTGGAGGGCTTGCCCCCGTAGGAGTCGCGAGCTATCAGTGCCCCCCGATCGCACCCATGCCTGAAAGTCTTCGGTATAGGGGCGCAATTGCTCGAATTGCTGCTCAATCCAGCAGCGATCAAAGACGTGGGCATAGATCGGGTTAAACACCACCAATTGGCTGTGGCGCTGACACACTAATCCTGTTAAGCACAAGGCACGCTGCTCAGGACTGCCATCAAGGGGTAACCCTCCCTCCTCGAGAATCCGTTGATATAGCCCCAGTAACCGGCCAATCCGTTGCTCATCTGCCAGCAGACGATTGCGAATGGTTTTCAGGTGCTCGGGTTCATCGTGGCGCTCCCAGTCTTGCAGTAGATGCTGATGGATAAAGTCTGCCAGCCGTGTGGGTAGGGCACTTGCACTCATAAATGGCCCATGGACTTGCAGCAGCCGACAGAGCTTTTGGGTCAAAAAGGGCTGACCGCCCGTCCAAGCCAAAATTTCAGCAAGCAGTTGCTCCGGTGCATCGCTGAGGTGGGCAATTCCCTTGAGTAGGGGTGTGGCTTCGCTGAGGTCAAACCCACTCAGAGCAATCGCTCGGCCAATGTTAAAGGGTGTGCGCTGCTTATCTTGAATGAGCTGATCGGGGGTGGCAACGCCAAAAAGAGCAAAGGTCAACCGTCGATACTCGGGGCGATCGGCGCGTTGGTTGTAGCAGGCACGGATCCACGCAAAAAAATCATCCGTCGAAAAGGGTAAGCTGAGGAGGCTATCAATTTCATCAATGAAAATTACCAACGGCTCGCTGGTGTGGGGCAGCAGCACCTCCTCGACAAACTCACTCAGGCGTTGAATAGGGGACACCAGTTGGCGATCGCGCCACCAAGAGCGCAGTGAGACCACATCACCTAGGTGGAACCCTTGAATTAAAGCACCCACAAAACTGGCATACCACTGCTCCGGTTGAATATTTTGACTGCCAATTTTCGTAATATCCAAAGCCGCACAACGGTACCCCATCGTCAGCAGCCGCTGCGTTACCTGTACCCGTAAACTCGACTTCCCCATCTGGCGCGAGTTCAGGATATAGCAAAACTCACCGGCCACTAACCCCGCGAGCAGATCCGCATCCGCCTGCCGCTGTACATACACCGGCGAGGCCGTGGGCAAACTCCCCCCCACCTGATAACTTGAGGCCGACTCTAGGGGAATCCTCATCGACTCTGCCCCGGTGTGATTCTAATTAGGCACTGACGCATCAGGAATCGTCGAGGTTGCCGTACTGCTAGGAGTCGCTTGCCCTACCACATATTCTTTTTCAGTGACTTCCCCCACCGCTCCCATAGGGGTCGCTGGGCCGTTATTGACACTCACCTTCACATCCCCCGCGTTGCCCGTGCGGACAATCAATCGTTCCTTGGCCTGCCAACTGCGCTCGGTGCCCGCCTCAAGAATCCCCGTATACACCACCTCCCCATCCGCTTCAACTTCTAGCCACGATGAGCCCGACAGTGAAAGCTTCACATCAACGACGTCACTACTGGGGGTTGGGGCTGGACTGGGGTCAGTGGCCATGACGGCATTGGGGCTGGCCGTGGGGTCAGGCGAGGATGTCGTCTGATGGGCTGGGCTAGGACTTGGATTCGTTGCTTCAGGGGTAGGCACTGGGCGAATATCCGTAATACTTTGAGGTTGGGGGCGAAACAGATAGGCTAACCCCGCCACTGCTGCCACCACCACAGCAAAGTAGGTGAGATACAGATGAATGGGACGCAGTTGAAAACCAATGCCAGTGCCACCCCTTGTGGGCTTATCAATCAGTCTTGCAGATTCGGCCATCGTCGGAAAATGCGCTGCTAAACTTTTGCCATCTAGACCCATCGCATCAGCAAAGCGGCGAATAAATCCTTGGGTGTAGATAGCTTCAGGCAATTCATCTAAGGCACCTTTCTCAATGGCGGCCAGAATGGACTGGCGCACAAGGGTTTTAGCGGCCAAGTCCTCGAGGCTGAGGCCAAGCTCTAACCGTTTTTCATGCAGAAAGGTGCCAATTTCTGTAAGTTTTTCTGCCTGTTGAGCGGTCAAATCGGGCATTATCCCTAGCTCCTACTGTCAGTCTTTGCCGTCCTTGCAGTGGTACACTCTAGCTATTGCCTTCATCCTATAGTAACCTAGGGCAAATTGAGCATGGCGCTATGCATATCCACTCCCTCGAACCCTGGCAACATATCGGGTATGGCTGGAAGCCCCGTACTTCAGTGCGGGGAGGAAAGCTCCTTTAGCAACTTTAGTTGCCTTAGGTTATAATTGTACTGCGGACACCAGAAACGGTTGTTTAAGGCACTGGTAACGGTCGATTGGGGGTGTTGTAAACCACCCCAGAGGCTCGTGGTTGGCTTGCTAACTGCAGGGCTACTAAAAGCTCCCTGCTTTAGCTGGGAGTAGTTTACAARTT
>NZ_JAKLTV010000058.1:0-10521 GCF_022698185.1 Synechococcus sp. PCC 6717
ATCTTTAGGCTTATCCTGTTGAAAGAGTCAATTCCGGCGACGATCATTCGTATTCACCCTGTTTTTCTAAAAGTCGCACCTGAGACGTTTCCCGCCACTCTTCGGGAATTTGAGCCACTTTTTCCTTGCCTGTGGGCTGATGAACTGGCTTTCCGATAGGACGGTAACGAAGCGTGCCATTAAAATAATCTGAAAGACGTTCGCGGGCTATCTCGACGTATTCTGACTCTTTCTCGCACCCTATTGCTCGACGATTGTGCATTACAGCAGCGATAAGAGATGAACCTACGCCCATATAGGGGTCAAAAACCCAATCATTTTCATTTGTAAGAGCAAGAACACAACGCTCAACCAGCTCAATAGGGAATTGGCAGGGGTGAATTGTCTTTTCAGGATGATTTGATTTTACATTAGGAATATCCCATACTAATTCTTCCCAATCTTGTAACATGATTTCCCAAATGTCAGAGGGATTTTTCCCTAGAGGATTGCCTGAAGGTTCTCCCTTACGTGGTCCCTTGAAGTGACGTTTGCCAGGGTACTTGGCTGGCACACGAACTGAATCAAGATTAAAGATATAGTGGTCAGATTTTGTAAACCAGAGAATAGTTTCATAACGACCTGAAAATCGTCTCGATGCATGTAATCCGTGCCCAAATTTCCAAATAATCCGATTGCGCAACTTCATCCCAAGTTCTTTGAAAATTGGGTAATAGAGACTATCCAGAGGGTAAACTTCACCATTCTGAATAAAATTGCCTACCTGCCAGCAAATATTGCCATCATTTCGTAGAACTCGATAAAGTTGGGTAATAACCTTAGCTTGTGATTGTAAGTAGTGTTCAATTGAGACACGATTCTCGTATTCCTTACCCAAGTTATACGGTGGAGAAGTCACAATGAGAGCGATCGAGTTGTCTGGAAGTTGGGCAAGGCAATCAATAACATCTCCAGAAAAGACAACAATCTCAGCTTCTGGACTAAAACTTGTTTCAATAGGCTTTGCAAAACGAAATAGGGGCAATTCACTCACATGCTATACCTGCTATCCCAAACTTGGGATGTTATCTCAATCCTACCGCATTTATTAGGCAGGCTAGCGACTGAACTCATCCGCCGTCACTGACGTTGGATGATACAAATAGTTTAATTTAGCATACGGTCAGGTGCTGTGATTTGTGATTAAGTCATTGACTCGGTAGCATCAAGGGTATGTGCCACGTGCAGTTTGCCTATTAGCGGATAGTGTGCTGAGTCAACTATAGTATTCTAAGTATCCTAGCAATGTGTGAGGATGTCCTCAGAATGGCGATTGTAAAAACCAAGCTCTCACGGCGGCCTTGGCAATGGCTTTCATTAGTCGGTTTAGCTGCTGCCCTCTGGGGACAGGCTGGTTTAACGGCGGAAAGAATTAGCTTAGTGTATCCTCCCTTTGGCACGTTTAATATTGATGTTAGTGATCTTGCTACCTTTGCTAGAACTGGCAATGCTAGTCCGGAGCTAACGTTTCTCATTCGTCTCCTTCCGAGTGATCAAGGGGCGCACCTGCGGGAGGCGCTGAATGAAAGTGTGCGACTAGAAGCCACCAGTGTTCGCCAGTTTGTGAATAGTCCCATCGGTCAGGTCTTTTTGCAGCGCATTGGAGAAGTCATTCGGACGGATAATGATCGCAATGGGGGGCAGGCACTCGGTCAAGCCTTGAAAACAGCCGCCTCGTCCTCCTCAGGAATCAATTTTTTGACAGTGTTGCAGGCGTTTCCGGGGCGGAGTGTCAACGTCAATGGTGATTTGGGGCTAAAGGCTGTAGGTGCGTTTACCCGTGCCATCAATGAGGAGCGCCGGACACGTGAATTTATCGCGCGGTTGGCGGCACTTCAGCCTCCAGTGACTTTGCCTACTCATGTGCCCAACCCTAGCCAAAAGGGACCGTTTCAGTGGCAGAAACAGACGATTCAATTTGTGAATCCGAACCGCTCTGCTAACGGTATTCCCGCTGATCTTTACGTACCAACGGGCACCCCCACCGCTGCACCGTTAATTGTCATTTCCCATGGGTTAGCATCGGATCGATTGACCTTTGCCTATCTGGCAGAGCACTTAGCGAGTCATGGATTTGCGGTGCTGGCCGTCACTCATATCGGATCAGATGCACAGCGAATTGGCAGTTTTCTCTCTGGTGCTCCTGTAGATTACGAAAACCTCCCAAAGGATTGGGCGCAGCGCCCTCTTGACTTGAAGTATGGCATCGATGCGGTGGCGGCGTTGGTACAACAAACTCCCACACTAAATATTGATACCAATAATGTTGGCCTATTTGGGCAATCGATGGGGGGGTTCACGGTCTTGGCCGCCGCAGGGGGGACGGTGGATTGGACGGCGGTTCAGCAACGCTGTCAGGCGATCGCCAACGACCTCTTTGTCTTTAATATTTCTGCTCCTCTGCAGTGTCGCAGCTTGGGAGCACCCTCTCAGCCCACAAACTATGCTGACCCACGGGTGAAATCGGTGATTGCCGTTAATCCGGTGAGTAGTGTGTTGATTGGCTCGAGTGGCATGGCCAATATCAATGTCCCTGCTCTCATTATCTCGAGTAGCAAGGATGTCTTTGCGCCGCCCCTGATCGAGCAGGTGCAGCCCTTTACAGAGCTGGCCGCTTCCCCCAAATACTTGGCGATGCTGGTGCCGGGAACCCACTTTTCGACGATTGGGGTGAGTGAGGCTGGGGTCTTACCAGTACCCAATGATTTAATTGGCCCTGATCCGCGCCAAGCAGAACCGTTTGTCAAGGGTATTGGCGGTGCCTTTTTTKGGGKATTTAACCAACGCAATGAACAGTTACGTCCCTTTTTAAGCCAAACCTTTGTGAATCAAGTTGCACAGCCATCGTTCCAAGTCTATTGGGTGGATCGCATTAATCCGCAACAACTCCAGGAGGTTATTGCGGGACGGGTTGGCACTCAGCTCGAACGCAGGTAAGTCCAGCCAGAGATTAGGGTGAGGGCGATCGCCCCCCCATAAACCATCATCGTGGGCACGTGCCATGGGGCCGGTAAGGGTGCAAGCAACAGAGTAACCGCCAGAATCTGGCTCACGGTTTTTGCTTTGCCCCAAACACTTGCCCCCTGAATCTGAGATTGGTGAATGCGCCAACTCGCAATGCCCAGTTCCCGCACCAGAATAAGTGCCACCGACCATGCGGGCACCTCTCCCCACTCAATACACAGCAATAATGGCACCAGTATGAGCAGCTTATCCACAAGCGGATCCAGTACCTTACCCAGATCGGTGACTTGATTGAGTCGCCGCGCCAAGTACCCATCTAGCCAGTCGGTCAGTGCTGCCGCCAAAAACAAGCCCACTGCCCACCAGCGATGCTGTGAGCTAGGGTCAATGCTAAGCACTGCCACAATTACGGGAATCACGAGCAGGCGAGCAAGGGTAATGCGAGTTGCAAGGTTTAAGGGCACGAGGAATACCTTGCCTTAACGGGGGTAAACACTCCCTCTGGCACTTGTCGGCTCTAGCGAGGGAGTTTATCAGTACTGGGTTGGTTTAGTGCAATTGTAGCGATCGCAGCTGCTTGTCAAACATGTGGATGGTATCAACAAAGCGAGCGGTTTTGGACTGTGTAGAGATGACAAGGGATTGAGTACGTGCCCCACCATTAAAGAAGCGCACGCCCTTCATCAGAACCCCGGGGGTAATGCCACAGGCAGCAAAGAGAACCGTTTCCCCGGAGGCGAGTTCATGGGCATCGTACACCTTATCGGGATCCGTAATCCCTGCCTTTTTCAGTTCCTCTAGGTTTCCCTCTCGGGTACGCCCTGCCCACTCTTTGGTCATCACCACTGCTGGATCATAGACCAATTGCCCTTGGAAGTGTCCTCCCAAGGCTCGCATCGCTGCTGCCGAAATCACCCCCTCCGGAGCCGCGCCAATTCCCATGAGGGCATGGATATTCGTTCCAGAAAAAGCACAGGAAAGGGCAGCAGACACGTCTCCATCGGAAATTAGTTGCACCCGTGCCCCAGCTTCGCGAATTTCCTTGATCAGGTCGTTGTGGCGATCGCGCTTCATCACCACAATCACCAGTTCATCGATGGCACGATCAAGACATTCAGCAAGAATTTTTAGGTTTTCTGTGGCTGACTTGCGAATATCAACTTTGCCTTTGGCTGCAGGAGGGGCTGCCAACTTTTTCATGTAAAAGTCAGGGGCAGCAAACAACCCACCTTTTTCAGAAATGGCCAGCACTGCCATGGATCCAGGTTGGCCATAGGCACAGAGGTTGGTGCCCTCACAGGGGTCAACCGCAATATCAATTTCTAGTAGCTCTTCGGGGTTACAGTACTGAGCCGCATCTTCGCGGGTGCAAATGCCCACCTCCTCGCCAATATAAAGCATCGGCGCTTCGTCTCGCTCCCCTTCGCCAATCACAATCCGACCCCGCATGTGGATCTGATTCATGCGGTTGCGCATGGCATCCACAGCCACCTGATCTGCCATGTTTTTATCGCCTTTTCCCATCCAGCGTGCCGAGGCGATCGCCGCCTGCTCTACTACTTCAATAATTTCTAAGCCGATGACGTTATCCACGCAACTCTCCTAAATGCACAAATTAACCTTACGAAGCAACCTCCTGACGCTCCTTCAGGGGTCTCCTATCCGAGCTTACAGAACTTTGGTTCCTCCAAAATATTTTCTTGGTGCAAATTATTTAGACATTCGCCCCTAGGGAAAAAGATGCCAAAAAATAGGGGGACAGGAACAACATCCCTGCACCCCTATAGCATCGTAAACAACACTATTGCTAAGCAATCCTAGCAAAAGAGCTAGCTGCGATTGGTGGACTGGCTTCCCACCAAGGAGGGTGAGAGACTAGACCACGATTGTTTCACCAGATCCGCATCTGCTTTGACGCTGCCGATATAGTTCCCCGCTGGAATGGTTGGGAACCGCTTGTAGGGCACCACATCTTCGCCAAAGTAGCGGCTGTACTCTGGGCTGTTGACCATCGTTTCCACTGCTGCTTTCAGCCCTTGATCCGCCAAAATCTTGTTGTACTGGCGAATTTCGGTTTGAGTGGCCGGGGCACGTCCCAACAAATGCCGGAACAGAAACTCAATCACTTTCGTATTCGGGTAAGGGGTATAGAAGCGATTGCGATAGATCTCGGAACTGGCCAAGGTTCGCACAAACTCCCGCACCGTAATTTCGCCGTTGCGCAGGCGGCTATCGAGGTCACTGCGGCGGAACTGGCTGGGAACCTTACCGCTGAAGACATCCATCACTTGGCAGTAGATGGCGTTGATCACCTGCTCCACTTCGGACGCGGGTGCCCCCATCGTCATGCGGAAAATACGCGCAGGCCGACGACGAGTGGTACCCACCCCCACCTCTACGGACTGGCCATCCCCATTGCTGAAGGAACGACCCAATTCCACAAAGCGCGGTTTGCTGGGATCTGGCTGCCGAGATTTTGCCTCCTGCTCGGCGATCGCCCGGCTTAAGAGGGGCAGCTTCGTATTATCAAGGCGCGACTTCACCGGGCTAAAGCTAGGCACCACAATTGCATCACTCTGCTTCGTGAGTTGATTGTGGAGTTTTTCTGTGTTCGGGAAATTAGCCGCCGGTAGCGTCGGGAAGCGACGATAGGGCACCGTATCTTCCCCAAACACTTGGGCGTATTCGGCACTACTGACCAGCGCTTGAACAAACGCTTTTAACCCTTGAGTGGCCAGAACTTGGTTGTAGTGGCGAATTTCCGCTTGGTCTAAGGGGGCACGACCCAAGAAGTGTTTTGTCCCCAGCTCAATCACCTTTGTATTGGGGTAGGGGGTATAGAACTCTTTCTGATACAGCTCAGAGCAGCCCAAGGCTTCAATAAACTCCTTGAGAGTAATTTCGCCATTGCCCAGCTTCGACTCGAGCGCCGTAAACTCGTTACGGACAATGTAGGGGGCAATATCCCGCTCAAAGACTTGGCGATAAGCTGCCTGAACCACCAGTTGCAAATTTTGCTTGTCGTTCAGTTGCGTTAGCTTAAAGACCTTGGTTTGCTCCCGCTGCTTGCTAACCCCTTGGTTGGCACGGAATGCAATGGCAGGCTCAGTGCGCAGCTCTGTTACAGCCCCCAGCTCGATAAAGCGTGGTGTTTCTGCTTTTTCTGGTTTAATGCCAGTTTCTCCAATACTGCCCGTGCGTAAGGAGCGCAAGGCTAACCCCTGGGGCGTAATATACCGCTCGTAGGGAACCGTATCTTCACCGAAGGTTTCGCTGTACTCGCTGCTGTCAAGGATCGCATCGACTAAGCCGTACAACCCTTTCTTCGAGGCAATATCAAAGTAGGTGTTCATTTCTTGGCGGCCATAGGTTGGGCGACCCAACAGGCGCCGATGAATGTACTCCACCGCCTTGGTGACGTACAGCGGGGTCCAGTAGAGGCTGCGGAACAGATTAGACTTGGCTAAAATTCGCACAAACTCCCGCACCGAGATTTCACCGTTTTCCAGCTTGATCTCAGCCACTTTTTGGCGCTGACCTTCGTAAACATCGCGGCCAAAGACTTGCAGGTAGGCAGCCCGAATAACCCGCTGTGTCGAGCTTTCGGCAAACTTGACACTATCGCCACCGGTGGCCACAGACCGCTTGCCAATCCGGACATTGATGCTGGGCAACTGATCCAGTTTGAAGACTTTTGGGCCTAGGCTACCGGGGGCAACCCCACGGGCAGCTGGGTTACTGACTTGGTTATTAATTCCAGGGCCACGGTTAATGAGAATGCGGCGCGTATCTTTGTTGAAGGGTTGGGGACGGGTGTTGGGGTTTTTCTTCTCTTTCGGGAAGATGGCTCCAAACTGAATTTCGAGGGGATCGTTGCCTGCGCCGTAGGGATGCTGATCGGGCAGGGGTTGATCTTGGGCAGCAAAGGTGGTGATAAATTGTGGCACTTTGCGGAAGGGAGCACTGTACTTGAATAGGTCTTGCTGCGCCCCCCAGTTACGGCATTCTTGGGCTTCTTGCCCCAAGCCCCGCAGGTAGGGCACGGTCTCTTCGCCAAAGTAGTCGCTGTACTCCTGAGAATCCACTAGGGCATCCACTAAGGCTGGCAGACCACCGTTAGAGATAATGGCAAAGTACTTTTGCACTTCTTCGCGACTGGAGGGGCCGCGCCCAAGGATATGGCGGAAGGCTAACTCAAGAGCACGGCTGTTGATGTAGGGTTCGTAGAAGTTTTTGCGATATAGCGGAGACTTTGCCAGTCGTCGCACAAATTCCTTCATGGAAATGGAGCCGTTTTTCACCTTCGACTCTAGATCCGAAATCCCTAGACCATAGGCACGGGAAATATCCCGCTCAAAGATTTGCCGATAGGCCGCTTTGACAACTTCGGTTTTCTCGGAGGCTGAGAGACCGGGTTTCATGACAAATTTAGGGCGGCGCTCCGCAGCATTGAAGTAAATTTGCGGTAGTTGCAATCCTTGTAGGTCACTGGAGGTACGCTGCCGCAGTTTATCTGACGGGGCGGGGGCAATAAATTCCTTCAGCAGCACGTCAAAGTATTGCTCGACAATGGCGCGACCCTCGGCATCTTTCTCAAAATAGCTGGCAGCAGCACGGCTCATTTCTTGCAGTGCGGCAATGGTGGCATCGGTGGAGCAAGCTGCTTCAATGATTTCCCGCAGGCCACGGGTATTGACGGCGAGAATGTTTGGATCCCCTGCCACAATGGCGTAGGTGGTGTACCGCAAAAACCAATCTAAGTCCCGCAGGGATTTTTGCATCCGCTCAGGGCCATAGCGGGCGATGTTGATGGGCTTAAAGCCTGCTGGAGCTCCCCCTCCTGAGGCACTGAACACTGACCGTAATCCTTCTAGGAAACCGCCGCGGGTATCTACGTAGGTGGCGGTACCCAGTTTCATGGCTTCTTTCATGTCAATGGCTTGGCCAGTTGCCCCTGTGGTGAACTGCGGGGTATCTTCAGTGCTGGGACGGGAGAGGAAGGCCATGGGAGAGCCACCGACAAAGATGCGGTTGGCGGCTCGGGAGACAATAATATCCGCGTTGCGGGTGAGGGTGGTGGCAATTTCCAGCCGTTTACTGCCAGAACGCAGATAGACAGCAAGCTCGTCTAGTTCACCACGATTCAAAAAACGATCCTGCTGCTCTGCTTGAATAATTGTTGAAACGGGGACAGTTTGATAAAGTTGCGGGCGGGCAACCGAGCTTCCACCACTTGCTTTGACAACCATGGTTACTAAGAGGCTCCCTTTACTTTTGGTTAACGCGCTAACTTAGATTAGAACGATTCGGGGATGGGTCAGCTATTTTTTAAGAAATGTATAAATTCATGGGCACTTGGCGGCGATCGCTGCGACTATTTATGAATTTTTGTAATATTCCTTGACTTTTTCGCCATAATTTTAGGGGGATCATTAGCGGCTAAAGTGTTGAAAGATGTGCTGATGCTGAAGCGGACGCAAGGTCTTGCCCTGTTGCAGGAGAACCTCAGGGGTTGCGGTAATTTCGCCAAGGATTGCCGCATGGTTACCCGCCATAGCGCACAAATCCGGGGCGATCGCCGGGGGCAGGCACAGCACGAGTTCAAAATCTTCACCGCCGTAGAGTGCCCAAGCTAAGGCTTGTTCTGGGTCTAGGTAGGGCAGCTTGGGAATAGCCTCGGCTGAAAGAATAGCGCCAACACCACTAGCGGCACAAATTTGTAGCACTGCATCGGCTAACCCATCACTGCTATCCATCCCACTCACCCGTGGCGCAGGAGACTGCTGCCAGAGCCACTGCACCACATCTAGACGCGGTTGGGGGTGCTGATGGGCGTGAACCCAAAGCTGCCGTAGTTCTGTGGGCACTGTTGCAGCCCATTCTGGTTGGAGTAAGCATTCGAGGCCAGCGCGGGCAGCACCGTGCAGACCAGTTGCAAGAATTAGATCTCCGGGGCGGGCAGTATGGCGGTAAATGAGTCGCTCTGGTGGGGCAGCGCCCAAAATACTAATGCTTAGGCTGAGTACCCCAGAGCGGCAGGTGTCCCCTCCGAAAATAGCAGTGCCATAGGTGTGGCAACAGGCCGCCAGTCCTTGATAAATGTCCTCGATGACTGCTACCGGACAGTGACTAGGGGCAGCCATACCCACGGTCATCCCGATCGGTGTTGCCCCCATGGCGGCGATGTCGGAAAGGTTGGCAGCGGCGGCACGCCACCCCACATCAAATGGGGTCATGGTCACCACTGGGCTGGCCATCCCCAAGCTAAAATGCACCCCATCCACCAGTACATCTGTACTGAAGACCATCTGTTGATCTTGGGGCGGTGCGAAGACAGCGGCATCATCTCCAATCATTGAAGGGGCGCAGTAGAGCCGTAACCGCTCGATTAATTGGTGCTCGCCACAGTCGCCAAGGGTCATTTCTGGGTCTGACACACCTAACTCCATTCTCTTGCTTGGGCGGCGTGGCCTAGTCAAACATCCGAAAGTAGGGAGGACGGATGGGAGCACCCGGTTCCTTTTCCAGATCAAAGTTAATCACGTCCCAGCGTTCATCGGTGTTAGCGGGGGGGCTAAACTCGACGGGTAGGCCAAACAGGCGCAGCATTTGTGGATCTGTGGAGCCACGCCAAGGGGTATTGCGTTCGAGGTAGGCACAAAATAGGTCGCGGTAGCGTTGGGCAATAATGACCTTTGTTGCTCGGTAGCCTTGGGTATAGAGGCGATCGAGGGCATCGTGAATTTCAAAGCGAATACCGTCGGGGTGAGTATGTTGGCGATACCACTCGCCGTCCCAGAGTCGCCAAATCCGCCCTGACTGTAGATGCATGAGTTCTTGAGTTTTTGCATCCGCTTCAAAGGGGCCATGGCGAGGGCAAAGGTAAGTATCCGTCAGCGTTAAGGCCGAAATCACTTGTCGGCAGTGGGGGCAGCGGATTTCAGGACCAAAGATCGGGTAGTGAGAGCCGGATGAGAGCATGTACAGTTACCACACAGCGGCAGTGGTTCCACCGCGATCGCCCTTATTATAGCGACTGGTCTTTAGGCGACGCTAAAGTGAACGTAAACTTCCCCGCCCTAGAAGGGCGAGGCTTTCTGTAGCCCTCCGGCTATCTCGCAAGCTAGCCAGGAGCCTCCAGGCAGCGTTACGGACTGCCCCAAAAGCGCAATATTGATTGCTCCATTTAGGTCTGCATCACCAATCCATCCGCAATGCCCACACTTGAACTTTTTTTCAGTTCTCAACCCAATATGAAAGCAACAATGGCAGGTTTGACTGGTATAGGCAGGTGGTACAGCAACCACCCCCACTCCTTCCTTTATACCCTTTTTTTCCAAGAATTGTCGCAACTGATAGAACGCCCAACTGTTAGACCGTCTCCGCTCGGTCGTGTTTCTCGGTTGCTGGTTGATTCTATCTCGAATGCCTGTCAAATCCTGCGGCAAACCCAAATTCTTGACTTTTATCCCGCTCAGGAAACCATTGCGGATATTGGTGGCCTCGACAACCTCAAAG